>JBIIGJ010000054.1:0-23251 GCA_044236455.1 Pirellulales bacterium | reverse complement strand
GGAAAAGACGAGCGGATCGCGTGACCATACTGCGGATCTCCAACGGGAGGGGCCGCCCGGCAAACCGCATCCATACGAGCTTGGGGCGGAGTCTGTTACTGTAGCGGCATGGCTTGAATTTTTCCATGTTCCAACCAAAGGACGCGGACCGGAGAGGATCGATGCTGGGCGCTGTGTTCGAACGTGAAGTGCAGGCGGTGCCACGGGCGAGGGGCCTGTTCGTCGCCCGGGCTGTTTATTGCGGCGCACTGTTGGGCATCGTCGCCACCTGCTGGCTGGTGGTCACCGGCACGCAGGCGGTGACCACGGCAGGTGATACGGCACGCTTCGGCGCCACGCTGCTGCGGATCCTGGCGCCACTGCAGCTCTCGCTGGCAATGCTGGCCGCCGCCATGACCAGCACCGTGGCCGTGACCTCCGAGAAGGATCGCCGCACGCTCGAGTTGCTGCTCATCAGCCGGCTCACCGACGGCCAGCTCGTGCTGGGAAAATTGGCCGGGAGCCTGCTCCGCGTGCTGCTGCTGCTGCTGGCGGCGGTGCCCGTCTTCGTGATCGCCTCATTGTTCGGTGGCGTCGGCATGCCGCAGCTGGCGCGGCTCTTCGTGGTGACCGCCGCGGCAGCGCTGGTCGCGGCGAGCGTGGCCACGTGTGTCGCATTCTGGAAAGACACCACGTTTCAGGCCTTAGCCATCACCACGTTCGCGCTCGTGGCCTGGGTGGCGGCCGGAGAGGTCGTGGCTGGTCGGTTTGGGCCGGTCGCCGGTGCGCAGGTGTCGCCGGCGCGGGCCGTGTTTGCGGCGCTTGCGCCCTCGGGCAGCGGCACGCTGCTGCCATTCCTGGCCGTCTCGGCAGGCGTGATCGTCCTGGCCAACATCGTCGCGATCTTGCGGGTGCGGGCATGGAACACCACGCAGGAGGCTCGGCGACAGCCGGAGGCGGGCACCGCCGCCCGGGCGGCGTCAGTGAAGCGGCCGTCGCGGGTGGTCTGGGACAATCCGGTGCTCTGGCGGGAAACCTGCACACGAGCTCACGGCAAGGCGATGCTCCTGGTGCGTCTGGCATGGCTGCTGCTCTTCGGAGCTGCCGTGGTGGGAATCGTCGCCGAGTCCCGCCAGACCAGGCCCGACGGGCTCGCCGTGGCGGTGGCCGTGGTGCCGATGGCGTTGGCCAGTCTCTTGGCGGTGGCGGCGATGGCCGTCACGAGCATCACCACCGAACGCGACCGCGGTGCGCTCGACGTGCTGCTCGTGACCGACCTCGAACCGTCCGAATTCGTCTGGGGGAAATTGCTCGGGGTCTTGGCGGCGGCCCGCGAGATCGTGCTGCTGCCGCTGGTGCTCTGCGGCGTGCTGGCGGTGGCGCGGATCACCACGATCGAGAATGCCGTCTACATGACGCTCGGCCTCGCCCTGCTGCTCTTCTTCGCGGCGGTGCTCGGCCTGCACGCGGGCCTCTCCCACACCGCCTCGCGACGCGCGATCGCGGTGGCGCTGGGCACCGTGGCATTTCTGTTCGTGGGCGTCGCCACGGCGATGCGGATCATGGTCGCCTTCGGGGCGAGCTTCGAGCTGCAGCTTGCTCCGTTCCTGGCGGTGATCGTCGGCGGCGCGGTCGGCCTCTATGCGGCCCTCTCGGCACGCAATCCGTCCCCGGCGATCGGCTGGGCCTCGGCGCTCCTGCCGTCCCTGACGTTCGTGGCCATCACGGGCTTTCTCCAAGGCAACGCATTGCAGGTGTTTCTGGTGGCGGCGACAGCCTACGGATTTGCGACGCTGGCGATGCTCGTGCCGGCGATCGGCGCTTTCGACCTGCTCACAGGGCGAACCACGACCGGCGAATGATCCCCACCGGCTATTGCCAACTGGTGCCGGTCGGAGACTCTGCGATGGCGGTCTGGGGCCGACCGGCCGCAGACTCCTGCTCCAGCTTCTCCAGCCGCGTGGCGATGTCGGGCGACTGCAGTCCTCGCGACGTGGCCTGCCGGTAGCTCTCGATCGCGTCGGCAGGACGGTCGAGTGCCTCCTGCGCCATGCCCTCGAGCGCCAGCACCTGCGGCGGCGTCTGGTTCGGAGCGTAGGTTTCACCCAGGATGGCCAGCGTGGCCAGCGCCCGCTGGGGCCGTCCCAGCCGCCGGTAGACCTCCGCGGTGTCAAGGATGAGATCCCGATCATCCGGCGCAAGCGCCAAGGCACGGTGGAAATCGGCCAGCGCCGCCTCGGGCATGCCGCGGGCCAGCGCCACCTGCCCGTGCAGCCGCCATGCCTCGGCGGAGCGCGGCCCCACCCGCACTGCCTCGCGGGCGAGTTGGTCGGCGTCGTCGAGCAGGCCGAGCTCCATGTACATCCGGCCGCCGTCGATGCAGAGGCTCGTGTCGCCCGGCGAGAGCCGCAGCGCCTCGGCGATCTGCGTCACCGCCGCCATCCGTTCGCCCCGCTGCCAGAGCACGTCGGCATAGTGACGCCGCGCATCGACATCGGTGGGACAGTTCTTCACCGCCTGCTCCAGGAGCCCCTCGGCCCGCAGCAGGTCTTTGCGGTCCGCCGCCGACAGGCCTTCGTTGCAGAGGCGACGGGCATCGGCGACCTCCTGTGGCACGGGGCCCGAACGGGGAATCAGCCGGCAGCCCGAACCCGCCACCACACCGACGAGGGCGACGGCAGCTAGTCTCCGAATGGTGAAAATGGAAACTCTGTCCATGAGACCGGCATTCCTCGGCTGCCCGTGCGACCAATGCGGTGGGCAGCACGGCGAGGGAACGGTAGGTTTTCCGCGCGGAAGACACAACGGTTTTCGGCCGCGGGGGCACGTCCTCGCGTCCACGCCAAGGCACCCGGTTGCCGTGGATTACCCCGTCCTCCGCGATCCCCGCCGCGACGACGGTGTCGATCGGCCTTGCCGTCCGCAGCTGGCAGCCGTAGGAGTGCTGTTTTGAACTCGGCCCCCACCGCCCGGTCACGCGATGACTCTTCCCTCTCTTTCCAACCTGATCGGCCGCTGGATGGCGGGGGTGGCCGGGATTCTGCTGGTGCTGGGCATCTGGGGCGGATTCGAGATTCGCGACGAGGCGGTGGAGTCGCCCGCTCCGCGAGCGGTACGGCTGAGCACGACGACGCCGGAACCGGGCAACGCCATCGAATACGTAGAGGGCTACGAAGCCGGACTGCGGCGGGCAACGGCTGAAAACAGGCCCCTGTTGTTGATCTTCCGGGCCGCCTGGTGCCACTGGTGCGCGGAGTTCGCACAGGGCACGCTGATCGACCGGCGACTGGTGGGGCTGTCCCGGCAGTTTGTCTGCGTCATGGTTGATGCCGATCGGCATGCCGCCGACTGCCGCAGGTTTGGGGTGAAGGAGTTTCCAACCGTGATCGTGGCGACGGCGCGGGACGGCGAACGCCGCCGCTGGACGGGCTGCCCCTCCGCCGCTGAGCTCGTCTCGGCCATGAACGAGACGCTTCCGGCAGCGCGGATGGCCGTCGCCGACGGGGAAGATGCAGCCACCACGCGGTGATGGTGTAGAGTGGGGCGGTCACGAGCCTGGAAAATCAACGACGGGGACAGCGTGCACACGTCCCCCCCTTTCCCCGCAGAAGATCTATGGCCCCTGAGCAGAAGTTTCACAGCTACCCGTGGTGGAGCCCGCGTTTCTGGCATGGCATGCCGCTGGGTGTCTGGCTGCCCCTCGTGGCCGAACATCGCGCGCGAGCAGGCCTGACCAAGTGGGGCCTGATGGCGACGATTACGTCTGCCGCAGCCTTCAACTCGGTGGCCGAGGCCCTCTGCACGGCCCGGTTCCGCAGGCAGTTGCGGTCGCCGCCGACCACGCCGCCGCCGCTCTTCATCATCGGCCATTGGCGGTCGGGAACGACGCTGCTGCACGAACTGCTGATGCTCGACGATCGTTTCTGCTGCCCGAACACCTACCAGTGTTTCACGCCCGGCCATTTCCTGCTCACGGAATCATTCATGACCGCGGCGCTCGGCTGGATGATTCCGTCGAAGCGGCCGATGGACGACGTGGCCGCGGGGTGGGACCGTCCGCAGGAGGACGAGTTTGCGCTCATGAACATGGGCGCTCCCTCGCCCTACCGCCGCATGGCGTTTCCCGTCACGAGCCCCGACGTGCCCGTGGCACTCGACCTCGCAGGCCTCACGCCGGCCGAACTCGACCGCTGGAAGGCCACGCTGCGTCGCTTTCTCGACATGCTGGCGGTGGGCGATCCACGGCGGCCGGTGCTGAAGAGCCCGCCGCACACGGCCCGCGTCGGCGTGCTGTCTGAAATGTTCCCGGAAGCGAGATTCCTGCACGTGGTTCGCGATCCGTTCGTGGTGTTTTCCTCGACGATGCGCCTCTGGCGGTCGCTGCACGACGTGCAGGGCTTGCAGGTGGATCGCGGCGAGACGCTCGAACGGTATGTGTTTAACGCATTCGAGGAGATGTATGCGGCCTTCGAACGCGATCGGGCCGCGCTCCCACCCGGCCGACTGCACGAGATCCGCTACGAGGATCTCGTCGCGGATCCGGTGGGGCTGCTGGCAGATGCCTACGACCGCATGGGGCTGGGAGAATTCGAGCGCGTGCGGGAACCACTCGAGAACCAGGCCCGATCGATGAAGCGGTATCGCACCAACACCTACCAGCACGATCCGCGGATCGTCGCGGAAATCGCCCGCCGCTGGCGGCCCTTCCTCGACCGCTACGGCTACCAAGTGCCGTGAGCGTGTGAGCGTGCCGCCGGATGTGCCGTCCGGGATGCGCAGCCCGGTCAGTCATTCCCTGGGCGTGGCACCACGGTGGTGTCGACGGTCGTGGCAGCCGGCGACACGCCCGCCTTCTGAAGCGACTCAGCCAACAGGGCGGCTTTTCGGGCTGCAGCTACCGCGGCCGCGTTTTTGGCGAGCATGGCGATGGACGCCTTGCTTGCTTCCGACAACTTGGCGATCGCAACCCGCGACTCCCTGTCGCCATTGCTGAACACCACCGTGTCGGCGAGCAGGAGCACGACCTTGGCACGGCCTTTCTCGAGCCTGCCCAAGCCTGACCACTCTCTCGATTTCGACAGGCTCCAAAAAGAGCCGAGGCTTTTCTGCTGCGCGGTGTCTTCCACGAATGTGCGGAGCGCGACGATGTTGAACATGCCCACGCCGGGCAGGCACACGCGGTCATCCTCGACGGCCGGCTCGAAGCGTCGGGCAATCTCGTCGTCGATCGAATCAACGCCCTCGAGCGACAACAGCGGCCCCTTGTACTGCAGGAGGGCCGTGGCGAATTCATTCGCGATCGTGCGAATGCCGTCGAGCGACAGCATGGCGTCCGAGGAGGCAAGAGTGGCCGCGACGTCCGCATCCAGTTCGGTGAGGCAGTCGAGGTCTAGGTGTTTTCTGCCCCGCGCCAACTTCTGCGCGACGGCCTTGTCGAGCCGTCCCGCGGCTCCGCTCGGCTGCAAATGGAACACTCCTGGCGCTGCCATCAACGCATCCAGCGGCGTGGTGCCGTCGATGCCCACCTCGTCGGCGGCCGCAGGCGGCGGTGTTCCCACGAGATGCTCCAGGCTCCGCACACGCCCGCTGGCAGACTCCTGCAGGTCGTCGATGCCGCACTCCACGACCTGCAAGCCTGCCAGCGAAAGCTGCGGCCCGGCATACGACAGCAAGGCCCTCGCCGCGGCTTGCTGCAGGGAGACGACGCCGTTGAGGCTCAGGCCGTGTTGCGCATGCGAGAGAATTTCCGCAATCCGCGGTGAAAGACTCGTGACGTCGTCGAGGACGAGATGTTTTTTTCCGGCGGCCAGCACCGAGGCCGTGGTTGCATCAAGCTCAGTGAGTCCCACGAGCGTGCATGTGCCGGACGATGCGACAACGCCCTTCAGCAGCGATTCCGAGGGCCGATGTGACAGACGAGCCGTACGCAGGCCGGCCAGCGACAGCGAGGGGCCGCGGTATCCGTCGAGAGCCAGCGACTGCTCGGGAGAAAGCGTCTCGACGCCGTCGAGTTCGAGTTCGCCGGAGCAACGCGAGAGAACTTCGAGGAGTTCGCAGCTTGGATCCTCCACGCTTGGGAAGCTGAGCGATTTCTTTCCCGTGGTCAGGGCGGCTGCCAGCGGCACCGCAGGTTCCTGAAGGCGGGGAAATATGATTTGCCCTGCGCCGGCCCCCATGTTCACGAGCCATGGCGGCGGATTGACCTGCCAGTCCGACGACGACCAGAAGCGAACGACGCCGCCATGGCGGCCGATGTCGCGGCAGGCGGATTCGTCGAGCGTGCAAGCCGCATACACGTCGATCTCCTCGCTGCCGGCCTTGACCATCGCGGCAACGGCATCGGCACCACACGCCGCCGGCTGCAGGACAACCTGGAGCCGTCCGGGCAGACGCCAGTCCGGCGCCTCGGCATGAACGATCTGCAGCGTGCCTTTGCTGCAATCGATCCGGTATCTGCTCGGGATAGACGGGGGAGCGTCGAGAAATCGCACGTGACTCTCGCGAACGGACCCTGCGGTTCCCTCCGGGGACGTCAATCGTGCCCTGATCATGATGGCCGCTCCACCGAGCACCTTCGCGGGCAGCACGTGCAGTCCCTCGTCTCGCATCGCAGTGGCATCGAGCCGATAGAGCATCGCCCACGTGCTGCCATCCGTGGATGCCTCGACTTCGACGGCTGCCGATGGATCGGCGATCATCGCGGGAGCCCGCACGGCGGCTCCGCCGATAGGAAACGGTGAGGTGAGTGTGATGGTCGCGGTCCCGACCGCGGAATCGGGGGCCAGGCCGATGAACGAGTCTCCGGTGGCCAGTTCCCGTTTCACAGTGCCCTTGTGGCCGCACGTTCCGGCTGGAAATCCCCGCGTGTTCCTCAGTTCGATCGCCACCCCGCCGGGGATGGGCGTCGTCCGGAGGGAAGAATGCGGCCCCTCGACGAAGAAGGCTTCAATTTCGCCGCGATGAATCGTGATCGCATGGGCGAGCTTCTCGATCGCCTCGGTCGCCACCGCCGACGGCACGTCTTGCTGCTCGAGCAACGGCAGGAAATCGAGCGTCCGCTGGCACTCCACCAGCGCCGGCAGATCGTCATGACACGCTCGCCCCGGCCCATCCTGCACCGTCCCCCCATCGGCACCCCCGGCAGCCTGAACGTGCAGCCATACTTTCGCCATGAGTGGGACGTGGCCACCGGCATTGCCGGCATGCCGGCACCAGACGTCGACAATTCGCACGCCCGCCTCGTCTTGACGTGCCGGAGCCGTCGACGGATCGCGGAGCAGCTCGTTCAGGCGGTCGCGAAACACGCCGCCCGGAAGAGCGAGTGCAATCCGATGCGTGCTTCCGGAGTCACGAAAGAGCCGGTAGTCGATGCCGGACCAGGATGGGCCGGAAACGGCCTGACCGACATAGAGCCGCAGCCGGAAGAATGGCAGCTCGGAAGCGCTGGTGCGATGCAGTGTCTCGACATCCACCAGCCTCGCCGTGAGCACCTTGAGAAAGAAGTCGGCGACTTCCTTGGGCGGGGCGGCCGCGACGTCAGCCCGCACCGGCAGCGTGGTCGCCTGACCGGCGAAGAGAAGGAGGCCCAGCAGCCAGAGACGAGCGCGAGGACCTGTGCCCCGGCTGCCAGGGTGAAGGCGTGTTGTGTTCATCTTGCGGTGTCGGTGACGGCCTGCCCCACCGCCAATTCTACCGCGTCATTCCGCTTGCGGCCAGCGATGGTCGCCCCCTGTTGCTGACGCATCAGTCGCACCTTCGGATCGGCCTGCATGCTGCGTGCCTCGTCGGCGTATTCCTCCGGTGTCATGCGGATCCGCCGCTCGAACCGCAGCCGCGAAACCGCCCACGTGCAGGCGGCCACGACCGCCGCGGCGGCCACCAGCGGCAACAGCGCCCGCTGTGCGGCGGCAGACATCCTCCCGGGCTCGTGGGCCATCTCGCCCGAGCCGATGATCGCGACCAGCGGCCAGGCCGACAGGGCGGCGGCCATCACCAACAACAGAAGGCAGCACGCATGGCCCGCCAGCGATGCGAGGGTGTGCAGCGAGAAGATCCTCGCCAGCCCCGCCAACGGGCTGATGCGATCGAGCCTGGGCGCGACCCGCGATAGCTGCCACGCCGAGCCGTCGAGCAGAAACCGAACCGTCAGACCGACGCCCCCGACGACGGCCACCAGCGCCAGCGTCGGGAGCACGAGTGCGGCGGGCAGCAAGAGGTCGAGCCGTGGAGGTGACTCGAGGTCTATCGCGACGAGGCGGAGCGACTGCTGCATCATCGCCGTGGCCGCCGGGAACGTGGCCTGAGCCCACGATGGCAGCAGCAGGAGCGTGGTCGCCACCATGGCCACCCACGCCGGCAGGTTGGCCATTGGCATCATCCCCTGCCGACGGGCCAGTTCGCGGCGGCGAGGCGTGGCGGGGATCGTGCGGCTGGCGGCGTCGCTCATCAGGGCCCCCTCGTGCCGAAGCAGGCGTCGATCGACCGCAGCATCATGATGGCACTCCCGCCGGCCCAGGCCTCCGCGCCCAGCCACAGGCTGGCCAGGAGCACCAGCGAAGCGAGCCCCTGCAACAGGCCGGGCCCGGGCGAGAAGGGAATGGCCCGCAGGCAGATGCCGCTGGCGAGATGGAAGGCCACCACCGCCACGAGCGCCGGCATGGCGAGCACGGCGGCCAGTGAAATTGCCACGGAGGGCGTCGTCACCGCGAGTGTCACCAGCCACTCCTGCGGCGAGCCGCTCAGGGCGGTGCCGACGGGAACATGCCGCACGCTGTCGATCAACCCGCCTACCACCGCGAGCTGCCCGCCCGCGGTAAAGAAGGCGGCGAGTCCCACCCACCAGGCCAGTCTCGCGATGCCCGCCGACTCGCCAGCGGCGGCAGGATCGAAGTCATCGGCCCACGAGAGCCCCGAAACGCTTCCCAGGATGCCGCCGGCCCACGCGGTCGCTGCCAACACCGCCGCCGCCGCGGTGCCCATCAACAGCCCGACCAGCAGTTCGCCGGCCAGCACCGGCAGAAGCGGCCCGATCGGCCGCGACCCATCAGCGGCCTGCCCGGCCAGCGCCATCGGCACCGCCACGACGGCCAGGGCGAAAGCAAGCGTCAGCCGGATCCGGAACGAACCGCCCGGCAGGATCGGAAGCGTGCCGGTGACCACGGCCGCCGCGATGCGAGCGCACACGCCCACCGCGACGACGATCTCCTGTGACAGTGTTTCAGGCATCACGAGATCCACGAGGCAGTTTCAATCGACCACGAACACCCCAGTCACTGTTCATCATGACGTAGGTCAAGAACTGGTAATGCCCCAGATGCTGAGGAGCCTGTCGGAGGCACGCGCAGGAGCCGGTGAACTTTGCGACTCACAGGTGATTCACCATCATCCGAGAGCCTCCTGTAGCAAAGTCCGCCGGCGACGAGCACGCCGCAGACAGGCGAACCAATGCGGTTTCCCTTAACCCTCCTCATCCGCGATCCGCTACGGCGAAGCAGCCATGCGAAACATCTCGACGAACCGTTCCACCATCCAAGGCATCACGAGCACCAGCATCGCCGCCATCGCCACCATCCTGGGCGCCAGCCCCACCAGCGGCTCGTGGATGCCCGTGGCCGCCTGCACCAACCCGGTGACGAGCGCCACGACGAATCCCGCGAGCAACACCGGCGCGATCACGAGCAATCCGGACAGGATCGCCTGCCGCACGATTTCCACGAGGTCGCCGTCGGTCATGCCTCCGCCTCCTCAGGATCCGGTGTGGCGGACGCCGTCGAGCAACGACCTGACCACCAGCGACCAACCGTCAGCGGCCACGAACACCATCAGCTTGAGGGGCAGCGACACGAGCGTCGGCGGCAGCATCACGAGCCCCGTCGAGACCACGAGCGTCGCCACAAGCACGTCGAGCACGAGAAAGGGCAGCAGCAGCCGGAAGCCGATCGCGAAGGCCGTCTTCAATTCGCTGACGAGGAACGCCGGCAGCAGGGTCTCCACCGGCACGTCGTCATAGGTGGCAACCCGCTTGGGGGCGGCGGGATGCCGCGAGAGAAAGTAGAGCATCGTGTCTCGGTTGCCGGCCTGCTCGATCTGCGTGGCCATCCAGCGGCGGACCGGGAGCGTGCCCTGCTGGTAGGCCGCGGCCAGTTCGATCCGCCCCTGCTGGTAGGGCTCCACACCGTCGCGGTAGGCAGCCGTCCAGACCGGCCACATCACCAGGGCTGACAGAAAAAGGGCCAGCGAAGTGAGGATCTGGTTGGAGGGAAGCTGCGGCGTGCCGAGGCCCTGACGCACCAGCGCCAGCACGATCGACATCCGCACGAAACAGGTGGTCATCAGCAACACCGCCGGAGCAAGGCTGGCGACGCCAAACATGACCGCGGCGGAGAGCGTGGCGTCGAGCGAACGGGTGCCGACCAGCTTCGTGAGCAGGCCGGAGACCACCTGGGTGTCGCCGCTCTCGGGCCGGGAGGCCGGCCGCGGTGCCGGCGCCGGGGGCTGCTCCGCCATGGGGAGCGGTGCGATCGGAGGCGTTGTGGCTGGTTCGGCCGGTGCCTTTGCGGGGCGGAGCGTGGCCGGCTCGAAGGCGACGCTGGCCGGCTGCACCGTCTGGGCCGTCTCCTCCGCAGCAGCGGCCGGCAACGGCAAAGCGGCGAGCGCTGCCGCGAGCAGGCTGTGAAACATGGCTCGCATCGCCGGATGCCATGCGGGCCTGGGGAACTGCAACGGACTGCGGAGGATCATGCCGCCTCCCCGCCGCTGCGGGCCGTTGCCGATGGCTGGCCCTGCGACGCGATGCCCCGCGAGGGTGCAGAGGGACGGATCGGCGGATGCACGCCGCGGCAGGCGGCGGCGATGCAGGCGGTGGCCTGCGGGTCGGAGAGTTCCGCGAGCGTCTGACAGCCCGCCGCCGACACGCCCACCAGCAGCGTCTTGGGACCAAACCGCACGATCCGCACGGTGTGCTGACCGCCGAGCGAGCCTTCTCCCAGCAGTTCGAAGACATCGGGGGGCAGCACCGTCGCCCGCCGCTTGGTCAATGCCGTGGCGGCTGCGACGACCACGAAGGCGGCCGCGATCGCCGCCAGCAGCTTCCAGTCGGTGAGCTGGCCGGACCTGCCGGCGGCTGCGGCGGCTGGGCCGGCCACCGCGGAGTCGCCGTCGGCGGTGAGCGGCAGGGCCGGCAGCACCTGCGGCATGGCGGTGGCGGACTCCGGTTCGGCAGCCAGGGCCGAGGCCATGCCACTCCAGAGCGCGAGGAGCAGCACCGCTGCCCGGCCGATGCCGGAGCCGCTGCCAGAGTGCATGGGCTCGGCGTCGCGAGCCTCTCCGATGCCGGACCAGTCGATCCGCGGCTGCTGCATGCCCGAGTGTGAAAACCGGCCGGTGCGGGAGGAATCACGGCGGCTGCCGGCCCACCAGAGGAGTCCGGCCAACAGTCCGACGCAGACGCTCGTCGCCGCCAGCCACACCTGCCGCGGAACTTCGTTGAACCGCCCCGCGACCACCACGGCGACGAGTTCATCGAATCTGTGGGGCTCGTGCGTCGTGGGATCCGAGGCCGCTGGGGCGGCGCGATCAGCGGAAACGTGAGCGTCCGCCGGTCTCCGGCCAGCCTGTTCGCGGCGGGGCATCACCGTGGAGGCGACGGGAAAGCTGGTGACGACCACCTGCCGCTGCGCCGGATCACGGGTGGCCGGCAGCAGGCTGAGCACATGCCTTCGAATGCGTTCCGTCTCCTGCGCCTCGACCGCGATCGGCTCCTGCGGCGGCTGACCGGCCCGCTCCGCAGCAGCCCGGCACGCGGTCTGAAAATAGCTGTCGGGCACCGCGATCGAGACGAGAATCGTCTCGGGCATGTCGCCCGCGACTGCCCGGGCAGGCTGAGGCTGAGGCTGAGGCTGGGATGGCACGGGCGCGGGCGTGGCAACGGCCCCGGAGGAACGGGGCCGCACCTCGGCGGGCGCATTGGCAGCCGCCAACTGCTGCATGGGCCCGGTCTGCTGGCTGGCCTCACGATCGGCCGACCGATCGAAAGGCCCTTCTTCCGGCATCGGGGGCACCGGCACCGGCGTGGCCTCGGCTACGCCGAACTCCACCGACACGTCTACCGTGGCTCCCTTCAAGAAGGCCAGCGACTGCCGCACCTTCGCCGCCAGGTGGTGCTCGTGGGCGATCTTCCTGGCCATCGCCGGATCGGCGGCCGCCATGGCCGTCGCTTCGCGGTCTGCCTGAGCCTCGAGCGGACCGACATACACACGGCCGCTCCGCAGATCGGTGACCGCCACCCGCTCCGGCGAGAGTCCGGCGATCGAAGCGCTGACGAGCACACGGATGGCCTGCACACGGGCCGGATCGAGTTCCATGTCAGGCTGCGTGCGAACGTTCACGCTGGCAGTCTTGGCAGGACCGCCGCCTTCGAGGCTGTGATGGGTTTCGGTGTCGTAGAGCACCGCAGCCCGCTCGATGCCTGGCATCGAACAGATGACCAGCGACAGTTCCTCCTGCGTGGCCACCCGCAGCAGTTCGCCCTGCACCGCCCTGCTCTGCCAGGGGCTGTTTTTCTCCAGGGCGCGGCGGAGGCTGCCGCCAAACTCGCGGGGCAACGCCTCGGCGTCGACCAGCGCCCGCATGTAGGCGCTCTGCCGGCTACGCGGCACCCAGACCCGGCCGCCGTCGGTGCGATGGTCGGTGAGTTGGGCCCGGTCAAAGGCCGCCTCCATGATCGCCATCTCGGACGAAGGAAGCGTCATGCCGGCGAGCAGTTCGACCTCTTCGCTCGTCGGCCGGTCGCGAAGCAGCCAGACCGCCCAGCCAATCGAAACGGCGACGAGGCCGAGGGCGATCACCTGCGCCGGCGTGATGACCAGCGGCAGACGGTCGCGGGGCGATGAGGAGGGATACTGTGCGTCCATGCACGGCCCTTCGTGGCGGGGAAATCAACAGGTTGTGGCAGACGCGGACGAGATACTGAGAGAGAAACGGCTCCGTCAGGCGGCCAGCCGCCGGGCCTGCCGACGCGGCAGCCGCAGCGTGATCGCCACGCCCCCTTCCGGACAATTGACGGCGCGGAGCGTGCCGTCGATCCGGGTGACTGCCGCCCGCACTGCCACCAGCGCCAAGCCGGCTCCTTCGGGCACGACGCCGGTGTCGTTCGGGTGATGTGGGTTCTCACCCAGCCACTTCCTGACGCCATCGGAGAGCGACTGGCCCGAATCTGCCACCTCGATCTCGATCGCGTCGCCAAGGTCGATGCTGGTGACGATCACCTCGCGCACCAGCGGCGGCTCGCCGCCGGCATCGGACTGTGCTGCTGACTCCAACGCCCGGCGGACCAGCGGCTCCAGTGCCCGGCGAACGAGCGACGGATCGGCGAGCAGAGACTGCTCATGCTGCTGCGACACGTCGAGCATGGCCGCGAGCGGCGGCTGGCCCTGCTCGCGACGGGCGCGGGTGCAATCGGCGAGAATGGACGACAGGAGCCCCTCCGACGACCGCGACGACAGGCTGCGGCCGCTGCTGGTGGAACGATGATGTTGGAATGAAGGGGTCATCGCTGATGGTCCGATCGTTACGACGCGGAGAGCGAATGGACGGCCGCAGGCGTCCCGCACACCTCATCCATCACCCAGCGATTCACGTCGGCGAGCACCGACTTGGACAGGTCGCTGCTGCCGGGATAGATCCGCATGGCAAGCGCCGCGCCGGCGGCATGGAACAGGCGGAGCGTGCGATCGGTGTGGGCTGCCTGCTCCACCACGCTGGATCGCTGGCAGCAGAACAGCATCGGGAGGCGACGCACGTCGGCAAGTTGCCCAAAAAGCCCCTCATCAAGCGGAAACGGCCCGCCCAACGAGATGACGCCGGCGAATTCACGCGGATGACGGCAGGCGATGCGAAAGGCATTGGAACCGCCTACGCCCTGCCCCACCAGGAAGATGCGTTCCGGATGGATGGCGATCCGGTCACGAACCCGCTCGATCGACCGCCAGACGGCTTCTTCCAATCCGGTGGCCGGGGAGTCGTCCGCCGCGATGACCGGTTGCACGGCGACGAAATTGCGGAGACTGACCCGCTTCATCACCCTGCCAAGATTGAAGGGCTTTTTCAACGCCGACATCTCATGATCCTCGGGCAGCCACACGAGGAGCGGATAGTCGTAGCCAGGTTCGTGACCCAGCGGCGTGAACAGCCGGTCGTCTCCGAGCCATGCCGTGGTCGAGAGTGGCAGACCGGAATCGGCCGCGACGGGAGCCGCACCACGGCGATCGGAGCCGCTCCGCGGAGCTTGTTTCGGCAGGCGACGACGCATCGGGCACCTCGGCAACTCGTGATGGGGCTCATGCCAGCGGGGCAAAACCCCTGCTGACCTCTGGCTTCTCCAGGCCCGCGGTTTGTAGCGGAACGCCCCCTGACCAGCAACGGCAGGATCGGCCCGCGTTGCCGCTGCCGCAAGCAGGGCAAGACAGGCAAGCCGCGAAGGCCAAATCCGCTCGGTCAGGCAGGCTTGTGGCCGGTGAGCCGGTCCATCACGCCGACGAGTTCCTTGACGGCCGCGATGCTCTTGTCGAGCGCGGCACGCTCGTCGGGCAGCAGCTTGAGCTCGATGATCCGCTCCACGCCGCCGCTGCCAAGCACGACCGGCACGCCGACGAAGTAGCCGCCGACGCCGTATTCCTTGTCGCAATAGGCCGCACACGGCACGAGCCGCTTCTTGTCCTTGACCACGGCCTCCACCATCTGCGTCGTCGCGGCGGCGGGGGCATAGTAGGCGCTGCCGGTCTTGAGCAGGCTCACGATCTCGGCGCCGCCGTTGCGGGCCCGCGTGACGATCGCGTCGAGCCGGTCCTGGGCGATCAGCTGCGTGACCGGAATGCCGCCCACGCTCGTGCAACTGGGGATCGGCACCATCGTGTCGCCGTGGCCGCCCAACAGCATCGCGGAGATGTCCTCCACGCTCACATTCAGTTCCATCGCCAGGAAGGCACAATACCGGGCCGTGTCGAGAATCCCTGCCTGCCCCAGCACGCGGGACGGCGGAAAGCCGGTCACCTGGAACGTCCGCTGCACCATGGCATCGAGCGGATTGCTGACGACGATGACGACGGCCTGCGGGCTCGATTCACGAATCTGCGCCGCCACGTCGCCGACGATCTTCGCATTGGTCGAGAGCAGGTCATCGCGGCTCATGCCCGGCTTGCGGGCGATGCCAGCCGTGACCACGACCACGTCGCTGCCGGCGGTGTCAGCCCAGTTCGTGGTGCCCGTCAGCCGCGAGTCGAACCCCATGATCGGAGAGGACTGGAAGAGGTCGAGCGCCTTGCCGGCTGGCATTCCTTCCGTGGCCGGAATGTCGAGCAACACGATGTCGCCAAGCTCGGCGCTGGCGCACCAGTGGGCCGTGGTCGCACCGACGTTGCCGGCGCCGATGATCGAGATTTTTGCTCGTCGCATGATGCAAGAATTCCTGGAACGAAAGGGGGATTAGGACTGCCACGTTTTCGCGACCCTCTCCCGCGGCGGCAAGTCCCGCCCAAAAAACCGCGGGAAAGCACGGCGACCTGCGAAAAACTCAGCCCAGGTCGATACGGTCCGGGAGCTCCCGGCGGGCCTGACGATCGCGCCGGCGGGAATCACGGGCGAAAGACCAGGCGGCCAAGGCGACCACCACACCGATCACCGAGGCGATGCCCAGGAAGATCCAGCCCAGGGTGTTGACCTCATTGGTCGGGCTCGGCGCCGGCATCCAGTCGGCACTCCTGCCGATCAGCATCGCCGTCTCCTGCCGCTGCCCCCTCTGCTCCTTGTCGCCCTGCGACGAGGAGATCTTCAGGTCCGGCAACGGATAGCCGTAGCGTTTGAAGGCGAACCCGGACACCCGCACGCGCTCGCCGATCTGCTGCCCCGTCGGCATGCCCTCGGGCAGCGTGCGGACGCAGCAGACCACCGGATAATCCTCCTGCAACCGCTCGTGCACCTTGATCAGCGGCGTGCGTACGAAGACGAACAGTTCCCAGTAGTGATCGGTGCCGAGTTGCTGCCGCCGCAGCGGGTCGTCCACCTCGACCCGCGTGGCCCGGCGGGCCACGCCTTCGAGCGTGAAGGGATCGCCCCGATGCTTTCCAAACCAGCCGCTGCCAGGATTGATGAGCGGCACGATGTCGCCCGGCGGGCCGGCAGCCGCCTCGATGCCCGACTGCGTGGCCCGGCCCACGGCGGCAATCGCGGCATAAAACCCCTCGGTATCGCCGGCCACGAGTTTCTGACCATCGACAACGGAGTCGAAGAGGCCGTAGTCCATGCCGAGCGCACCGAGCGGCGTCGGCGGAAACCAGGCGACCCGCGCGGCCGCGAGCAGAACCGCGGCTGGCGTGGCCGCCACGCCGTCACCGGCGGCCGCCAACGCGGGCCCCGGCCCCTCCGAGAGTGGCAGGCCGACGGCGGCCGCTGGCTCGTCCATCGTGGCGTCCCGCGGCCATGCCTGCGGCACATGGTCGGCGAAGATATCGACTGCCAGTCCGCCGTCGGTCACGATCCGCACCAGTTCCAGACGCCGCCGGCCGGCCACCTCCGTCTGCTCCTTCGACAGCGGCACTGTCGCGACGAATGTCGCGCGTCCCTCGACCTTCACCAGCAGATCCTGCACCCGCTGCGTGGCGGCGAGAGAGCCGACGGGCACGGCGTCGGCGCTCCAGCGGGCGACGAGATTCGCCGGCAGCCGGGCCAGCCTGGCCAGCACCCGCAGGACAGTCTCCTGCTTCGCGGGGCTCCAGTCCGATCGCTCCTCGAGCACCGCGCGGGAGCCGCGATCGATCTGCCAGGTGGCCAGATACTCGCCAAACGACGTGGCTGCCCCCGCCGGCACACCGGTCGGCTCGGCGCCTGAGTGCATCGCCGGCGTCACCAACGCTGCCAGGCAGGCCGCGGCCCACAGGCAGCCGCTCCTCAGACTCGTGGCGGCAGGCATGATCTTCATGGCGGGGGTTCTTTCGCAGGGTTTTGGCCGGGCGCAGATTCAGCCTCTGCCATTCTTCGCAGGGCTTCGTCGGTGGAAAAGAGTTCCACGTTCGAGAGCGTGGCGGAGAGATCGGTCGGGGGCGACGGTTGGCGGCGGCCGGGACCACGGCCGGCGGCACGGATTCCCAGCAACGTGAGCACCATGATCGCCGCCATGCTCCCCAGCGCGATGGCACCGATCGAATTGCCAGCCGCAGAACCGGCCGGCCGCGGCTTCCAGATCGGCTCCAGGGCCAGCACCAGCGGCGCGATCCGCACGGTATCGGTGGCGGCATACGCCCAGCGTTTGAAGAAGTAGCCCACCACGTCCACCGACTCGTGGATCTTCATCCCGTGGGGCATGCCCGGGGGAAGCCGCAGAAAATAGACGACGATCGGAGAGACAGGCCCTCCCTCAGGCTCCAGCCAGCCCTGCCAATACTCCTGCACGTTGTACTGGTTGGCCGGGGCCGTCATCTTTTCGAGCCGGTGCAGCGTGCCGCGGAACCGGACGAGCCGTCCCCGATACGTCCGCGGCTGGGCAAACAGCTCGTTGAAGCTCACTCGCCGGGTGGGCGATCGTGCGAGGGACCGCATGTCGGTGGCCCGGAGCGTCGTCCAGAGCTGAAACCACGCCTCGTCCTCGGACCCACGAAACACCGTGTCGTCCCGCACCTGGGCGAGCGCATGCGTCGAGGCACCATATTCATCGGCCTCACCCAGCGGTAGTTCGGGCGCCGCCTCGATGAGCACGGCGTCGGCGAGCGTGGGATCAGTCGACAGCTCCGGCATCTTCGTGTCGACCTGCGGCCTCACTGGTGCTGGGGGAGAACCAAACCAGATCCGCTCCACCCAGCCCAGCAGCAGCATGACGACGAGAGCCGGAGGCATGACGAGCCAAAAGATCCGCCGCCGCTCGGCCCCGGCGAGATAGTTGCGGGGAGGCTTGCGGCCGCGCGGCGCTGCAGGCCCGGGATCGCGGGCCGGCACGGCTGCCGGATCGGACCACGGCTCCGCGGTGGAAGGGTGCTCGCTCACGAGTGCGGCGGGATGATGGGCTGGGAGGAGGCATGGCCGACGGCTTGTTCGGCGGACGGCTGGTCCGTCAGCTTCTGCCGCTGCATTTCCCGCCAGACGTAGATGCCGAACGAGCCGATCAGCGTGCACGGCATCGCCAGCATGATGAGGATGCTGTAGAAGTAGCCCCGCGCCACATTCAGCCCCTCGGGATCGGACGTGTTGACCGCGTCCTTGCAGTTGGGGCAGGCCATCGCTTCGCAGGCCGCGAGCACGCACACCGTCACCGTCGCCGCCATCACGATCCGTCTCGCCAGGGCCGGACAACTCAGACGCGATGACGACTTGCAGTCCATGACACGCAACTCCCGGACAATCCCAGGTAAAAAAACGGCAGGCTCAGGCGGGAGCTGCCGCTCCCACCTCCTGCATGATAGGCCCCCGCGGGCTGCTGGGGTAGAAGTGGTAGAGCATCAGGTAGATCACCACCCCCGTGACCGAGACATACAGCCAGATTGGCATCGTGATTTTCCCGAGCCGCCGATGGGCGTTCCAACGGCCTTTCACCGCGAGCACGAACATGGCGATCGCCAGCACGGGCACGGCCACCGCCAGCAGGATGTGCGTGATCAGGATCGTGAAGTAGACCGTCCGGACCGCCCCCTGCCCCGTGAACGGCACGTGGCCGACGAGGGCGTGGTAGGTGAGGTAGCAGATCAGGAAGAGCGTCGAGACGGCGAAGGCTGCGATCATCGCGGCCCGGTGGGCCCGCCACTGGCCGCGGCGGATGAAGACCCAGCCGGCCACCAGCAGCAGGGTGGCCAACGAGTTGAGCGCGGCGTTGACGGTGGGCAGCCAGAGGGCGGCGGCGGCGAGATTCATTCGGCAGGGGCTCCCAAAGCGGTGGCCGAAGTGCCCAGCTGGCCCGCGGCTTCCGGCGGGGCTCCGGCCGGCTCCGCGAGCACATCGCGGATCAGTTTCTCGAGCAGCTTCACGCGATCGGGCTGAAGCAGATGGTAGCTGCCCCGCAGCCGGCCCTCCCGATCAAAGACGACACCGCGTTCCGAATGCACGCCCACC
Organism: Pirellulales bacterium; assembly: GCA_044236455.1. Taxonomy (GTDB): domain Bacteria; phylum Planctomycetota; class Planctomycetia; order Pirellulales; family UBA1268; genus CAMCQY01. The sequence continues at coordinate 4,183 of JBIIGJ010000054.1, read as the reverse complement.
TCGGCAGGCAGCAGAAACGTGCCGTTGGCGATCTCCTTGATCGTTGCCATGTCGCCGGTCAGAAATTTCCAGCGGTCCGGATCGGCCTCGAAGCGGTCGGCATACCGACGCAGCGATTCCGGCGTGTCGTTTTCGGGATCGCAGGTGACGCTCACGACCATGAAGTCGGGGTCCTGGATATTCCGCAGGATGTCGGCGAGGGCCTGGTTTTCACGGAAGCAGGGGCCGGGGCAGTTGGCGAAAAACACGCTCGCCAGCCAGACCTTGCCGCGGAGCGACGCCGACTCGAAAGGCTTGCCGTTGCGTTCGGTGAGCGTGAACGGCGCGGCGACAGCTCCAGGTGGCATCCGCTCGGGGGCCGGCAGCGGCGGCTCCTCGCGGGCGGCCGGCTGCGTCGAGGCCCCCGGAGCGACGGCGATGGTCCGATCCGGTCTGCTACAGCCAAGGCAGGCCAGAAGCACGAGGCTGACGGACCACCCACGCTCGACACAGCTGCGCATTGTGAACACCGTTCTAATGCGCCGGCTCGGAGAGGGCCTTCGATTCTGCCGCCTGCTCCATCAGCCGCACGTCGGAGGTTCGGGCCATGTGCAGGGCCCGTTCCTGCGACACCATGCGGTTCCGCATGCCGACATCGGGCACCAGCATGAGGGCAAGGAAGATCGCCATCATCGCGGCCGGGATCGTGAGCACGTATTTCCAGTTCGCCTCCCAGAAGACGTGCATGAAGAAGAGCACCACGAGCATCGCCTTCGTGCACGACACCGCCATCATGAAGGCCCAGCCAACGTGCGGCTGATCCCGCCACGGCCAGTAGGGGGAGTAGGTGAGGAATGACATCGTCGTGAGACCACAGAGTGCGAGAAACACGAGCAGGTACTTGCCGATGCCCCCGTGCGACTCGTGGTGCGCGTCGTGTGCATCATGATGCAGCGCGTCGTCGGCTGATTCACCCGCGCGGGTGATCGGGCCGTGGTCGTGGGTGGAGTGGACGTCGTGATCGCTCATGGAAAAAAACCTCAAAACAGATAGAGCAGCGGAAACAGGAAGATCCACACCAGATCGACGAAGTGCCAGTAAAGCCCGGCGTTCTCGATCTTGCCAGCCTGCTTGGGGCCGAGTTTGTAGCCCAGCAGGATCGTGAACACGATCAGTCCGACGATCACGTGGATGGCGTGGAAACCGGTAAGGAGGAAGTAGGTGCTGGCCCACATGTTGCCGCCGGGGATGACGGCGGGCAGCTTGAGCCAGGGGAAGATGTCGTTGAGGCCGCTGGCATGGCCACCGTGCCCTCCACCCTCTCCGCCGCCGTGCGATCCACCCGCACCCGTGCCTTCCGACGGCAACGGCATCACCTGGTCGGCCACCACGGCCAGATCGAAGGCCTGCTGTTCAGGGCTGGCCACCATCTTGCGGACTTGTTGCAGCCGTGCCCTGGCCGAGACCTGTTCCGGCGTGAGCTTGTCGGCAGGCGTGTCATCGAGTTCCTTGAGTTTGTCGATGATGGCCGGTTCTCCGAGCCTGGCGCGGACGGCGGAGCCGTAGTAGAGGTCGGGCTTCTCGTAGATGCGGCCCCGCGGTGCCTGCGGGTAGATGCCGTGCGAAAACTTGGCCTGGTATTCGTAAGCCTTCACACCCAGAAAGAGAGTGCCGAGCAGAAGTGTGAGCAGCATCCAGACCTTGGCGAGGCCGGCCTTGTTGGCGCGGGCCGCCTCCAGGGCGAGCACGATCGTAACGCTCGAACAGATCAGCACGAACGTGTTGAACGCACCGATCGGTTCGCTCAGATGCACATGGTGGGGCTTCGGCCAGACCGGGGCGCCAAACCGGAGCACGACATAACTGCCCAGCAGCGCCGCGAAGAACATGATCTCGGTGGAGAGAAAGAGCCACATGATCAGCTTGCCGCGGGTGAGCGGCAGGCCGGGCTGGTATTGCAGCGTGAGGTGGCCGTGGTGGCCGTGGCCATCACCGTGGCCTTCATTGTGGCCGTGGCCGCCGGAGTGCCCATCGTGGCCGTGCGGCAGGGAGATCGCGGAAGCGTTCATGGTCAGGGCGTTCTCAGGAGTCGTCTGGGAGGGGAATGTCTGAATGCATCAGGCCGGCGGACCGAACATGACGGAGGCCGTCAGCAGGGCCAGCAGGGAACCGAGGGACGTAAACAGCAGCGTGCGGGCGGAGGCGTCGTCGCGACGGACGGCGAAACCAACGGTGGCCACAGCATAAACGAGCGAGGCGATCGCCGCCGCCAGAAACAGCCGGATGCTTCCGGAAGGCACGGCCAGCACGAGGCTCACCGGCACCATCGCCAGGCTCGCTGCCAGTGCCTGTCCGGCGGCCCGCAGGCCGCTGGGATCGTCGACGGTGAGCATCCGCATGCCGGCTGCGGCGTATTGGCCGCGGTAGAGCCAGGCGATCGCCATGAAGTGCGGAAACTGCCAGAGGTAGAGCACGGTGGCCAGAGCCGCCACGGCCAGCGCACCGGCTGCATCTCCAGCCGCCAGACGCTGCGGGCCATCCGCCGCCAGCCAGCCGATCGCCACCGGCAAGGCGCCCGAAACGGCCCCCACGGCCGTGTTGAGCGGCGACAGCATCTTCATCGGCGTGTAGATGGCGACATAGAGGACCCAGGTTGCCAGGGCCGCGACGGCCGGTTGCCAGCCGGAGGAAAGCGTGATCATCAGCCCCCCCACTGCCACGAGCAGGGTTGCCACCATCGTCGCGGCCGGCACGCTCAGCCGACCAGCCGCGATCGGCCGTCGGGCAGTGCGGGGCATGAGACGGTCGGCGTCCCGCTCCAGGATCTGGTTGGCGATGCTCGAACTGGCGGCGACGAGCGTCGTTCCCACCAGGAGCCAAAGGAGGGAAGGGCCGCCGACAGCATGGCCGGCAGTCAGCCACATGCTGGCAACGACGGTGGCCAGCACCATCAGCGCGATCCGGGGACGGATGAGACGTGAGATGTCGGCCGCGATCGCCGCGGCCGTGCTGCGAACCTGCGTCGAGTCAGAAGGCTGCATCGGCAGGGGTCCTGCGGCCGGCGCGAACGTGGCCGCGGTGAAGTCGGATGCGAAATCGGGTGGGGGCGTCATGCGAATGCCCTTTCCCGAGCGAGGTCTGTGCGGAGCGGCCGGGCCGGCTCAGCCGCCGCAGAGGCGAGCACGCCCGATGCGATGGCCAGCACCACCGATGCCCCGAGGATCATCATGCCGAGGACGACGTGGCCGGTGACGACCGTCGCACCCCAGAGACTGCGGGCCACGAGCGGATCGGAGAATGTCCATGACGCGGGGAGCCATCCTGCTGGCAGGCCCCAGTTGACGACCCACGCGCCGCCGCCGAGTGCGACCTGACAAGCGACCAGGAAAAGGATCGCCAACGACCAGCGATGGGCAGCGAGCCCACCGCCCCTACGCGCGAAGATCACCGCGACGACGGCAAGGGCCGCCACGGCCGCAGCACCGGCAAGGTGAAACACCACGAGCCAGCGAAACGTGGCCGGATCCACCGACGCATCGAGGTGCCGCAGTTGGGCACCGGCCACGAGCTGCACATAGCTGGCGACGGCAAGCCCGGCGGCCGATCGCGCCGCCGCAGGTGATGCAGACGTTTCCACACGAGACTGGCCCGACGAGGACTTCTTCCCGGTGAGGGTGGCGATGCCAACGGCGACTGCAAAAAACAGCGGACCTGTGCAGGCATGCACCTTGGCCACCGTCTTGTCATCGAGCAGCACCCGGGCGCCACCCAGCGCCCCCTGCACCACCACGAGAAGCACGGCTGCAACAGCCAGTGCCCGCACCGCAGTGCTCGCACGGCTTCGCCAGATGACGACCGCGAGCACCAGCGAGATCATGCCAACGAGCGCCCCGAGCAGCCGGTGGCCGTGCTCCAGAAAAAGATCCCACGGTCCGTAGAACCACTCGACCCAGGGAAACAGGAACATGTTGTGGCCATACGTGGCAGGCCAGTCGGGCACCGCCATCGCGGCGTCGAACGTGGTGACCAGCGCCCCGAAGCAGAGCAGCACCGCCGTCACCGCGACGAGAAGGCACGCGACTGCGTGCGGCCAGTTGGAGGGACGGCTTGTCATGGGGATTGGGGTGGGTACGGCTGCCTCAGTCAGTTGCGGCCGCCGGGACGGCTGCCTCAGTCAGTTGCGGCCGCCGGGACGGCTGCCTCA
>JBIIGJ010000053.1:0-23258 GCA_044236455.1 Pirellulales bacterium | reverse complement strand
CATGGTGAACCTCCACAGTTTCAAGATACCGCCAGTGTAATCGCAGCCAGCGTCGCTGCCCACACGATTTGCGAGTCTCCAGATCGCAACCGGTCGCATCTGTCCGTCTGACGTATTCGCGGCCGTGACGGCCCCTGCTGCCACGGCCGCTTTATCTCGGTTTCCCCCCATACAACCCCCTTTAGAGAGGTTTCTATGCGCATCGTTACCTACCACGGTCGACCTGTGTCTCGTATCCACCACCTGCCGAGCGGGTGGCTTCGCCTGAAGCTCTACGAACGCTTTCCCGACGGCCATCCGCGGTATCTGCGGATCTCATCCGAGCAGTGGGTCCGCGGCCGCCGCAACGAGTATTTCGACGACAGCGTTTCTCGCAGCCAGGTCTGCCGGAAGATCGCCTCCGACTACGTTCGGAGCCTGCGGCACCACTGAGCCGCAGAGCCGTCCCCACCCGGGGGCGGCTTTTTTAGCTATCAGAGGGCAGCGCCGACGGAGAAAACGGGCGTTGCGACGCCCCGGATCCGTGAAGCAGGAATAGGCAGTGCTCCCGGATGGGAGATGCCACTATTCTCGTGTTGCCAACCCCGGTCAAGGCAGAACGTCCCCGAATTGGTCGGCTGGCTGGCTGTGCCGGCCCTCAAAACGAGCGGATCAAGCCGATAGAACAGTCGGCCACGCCCCCACCCGCCAGGAGGCCGTGGAACATCGGTCAAGAGCCGTTCTGACGCGTTCTCGTCCGTTTGAGAGGATGCGGGCGAGGCCTCCTTTGGGCCCCAAAAAGGCCGGAATCAGGGTGACATTTCCCTCGATTGCGCCATTCTCTCTTGAAGATTCCGGTTATGGGCCAGTTGGTCGTGTCTCCCCGGGTACGCTCAAAGGTGGCCGTTCGTCCTAGCCTGGCGGCCTCGAGTCGAAGCTCCATCGCTGCGGTCGGCATGATTCCCCAATCGCGATGCACCATCAGGATCCTTCCATCCCCGCCGATACGAACATGGAAAAGGCCACTTCGCCCAGTGGCCCGTCGGATGACTTCGTGCGCGAACTGACGGCGCATCAGTCGCGGCTTCGCAGTCTGATTCGCTGTCTCCTCTTCGACCGGAAAGACGTCGAGGATGTCTGGCAAGACACGAACGTGCTGCTGATCAGGAAAGCGGCCGACTTCCGGCCGGGCAGCGATTTCTGGGCGTGGTCGAGTGCCGTCGCGAAGTATCAGGTGTTGAGCCACTGCAAAAAGCTGTCGCGAAGTCGGGTGATCTTCTCGACCGAGACGCTCGACTCGATCGCCGTTGAGTTTGACAGGATTCGGGGGCAGGCCGATGCACGTCTCGATGCGCGTTTGGACGCACTGCAGGCATGCCTTGCACTGCTGTCCCTGTCGCAGCGGCAGTTGATCGAACTGCGGTACGGCCCAAAAATTCCTGTCTCCGAAATCGCCGAGCGGGTCAAGCGTCCGGTCGGTTCGGTGCGGCAGGCGCTGTTTCGAATTCGAACCGCGCTCTTGTCGTGTGTCGAACGCCGTCTGGCCGGGGAGGGCATGTCATGACTGCTGACCCGTCGCGATTGCCCGACACCGGCCGCTCTTCTACTGGCTCGCCTGACATGCGCCCCGATGAAGGTCTTCGGGAGCGGATGTTCTCGATAATCAATGAGTCGCTCGACGGCGGTGACGAGGCGGAGGCGGCCCGCCAGGAGATCGCCGCTGCCGTCGCGGCCGACCCCGTCGCCCGGCGGTTGTATGTCGAGATGATGGTGCTCGATGCCGAACTCGAGGATGTCCATTCCGGCTCTGTCGGCGATGTCATCGACCTCCTTGCCGACCCGCCTCGAAACCCGCCCGATAGGCAACGCGACTGGAGGTGGGTGGCGGCGCTGCTGCTTCTGGTCACGCTCGCCGTCGGCGTCGGCAGTGCGGCCACCTGGCAGGCGATGGCCGGCATCGCTTGGAGCGGCTCGCTCGGCCAGATCAGTAATAACCGTTTGGCGTTGCCGCCTCGCGCCGCAGCCCCTGCGTCGTTGAAGACGGGCCGGCTTCTCGGGCAGGAACGACTGCAGATCGCGTCGGGCGCGGTTGAGATCACGATGCGCAACGGCGGCGTGCTGGTGGTCGAGGGACCGGCGGATATCGATCTGTCCTCGGAGCGTTCGGCCTTCTTGCACCGAGGATCGGTGGTGCTTCGTCGCCCCGATGTCGGGGGCACCTGCTCCATCGAGACACCGGCCGCAACCGTTGAAGTAACTCGCGGCGAATGTGGGATCGCCGTTGCGGAGAAGCTCACCACCGACGTGCAGGTCTACCACGGATCGGCGGTGGTTCGCCGGGGACTCGGCCGGTTTCCACGTCGCGTGGACGCCGACGCCGCCATCCGATGCACGCCCGGCGGTGAAGCAGACGAGGAGCAGATGGCGTTCGATCCCGGCCGGTTTCTGCGTCGCGTGCCGGCCCATGCCGGCGCACCGCGGCCGGCGGGGGCCGAGGGCGATGACTTTTACCGTCTGTTCGGCAGGCCCCGGGTCGCGGCGATCGATATCCACCGTTCCAGCAGGCCGATCGTGATCGATGGCCGTCTCGACGAGTGGCCGCGCCAGCCGGCGTTTCGCGCCAGCCGGTCTGCTGATGGCTCAGGCCCCGACTGGCTCGAGGGCTGGATGCGCTACGACGCCGAAGCGATCTATATCGCCGCCCGTGTCGGCGATCCCCATCCGCTTCGCAACTGCGTCGACCTCGGCCAACGGTTCCATACGATGTGGCATGGCGGTGGGCTCCAGCTGTTTCTCTCGCTCGACCGCAGCCTCGGCTGGCCGGCCGAAGGAAACTCCCCCAATTATGCCGGGGGCAGGCAGGTCGAATCACCGCTGGCCGAGGAGATCAAGGCGACCAATCCGAGGCTGCTGACGCTCTTCCTCTGGCACCACGCTCCCACCGACACCGACCGTCTGGCACTCGCCGCGGGGCTGGGCCCTCAAGCCGTCGAGGTTCCCGATCGCTTCGAGGGCCGCTTCGTGCCGGCGGACGATGGCCGGGGCTATACGCTCGAATACCGGATCCCGTGGACCACGCTAGGGGTTCAAGACGATCCGCCGCAGCCGGGCGATCGGCTGGCGGCCTGCTGGGAGCTGCATTTGAGCGACGAAACCGGCCGCCTCTGGCGGGACCAAATCATCGAGGTTCGCAACCTCGACGAGCCGGCGGCCATCTGTCCGTTCGAGCGGGCCGCCACGTGGGGCCGTGCCGACTTCCAGTAAAGGTGGCGCCGGGCTTGGGGCAACTGGTTGCCGGGATTCATCGACATCGACATCGACGAGCTGGTCGTCCGCAGCAACTGAGTGCCGACTCGCGGAGAGCAGTGAAGGGATCACTCCCCGGCCTCCTACTTGCCCGTCAGGAGTGAAAGAAGAGCAGCGAGGACACATGAATCGTTCGATCGTCCCACGGCATTCTTCACGACGGCCATGCTGGACCAGCTGGGTGGCAACGGTGCTCGCCTGCGGGCTTGGCCTGAACGCCGGCGCTGCCGACCGGCATGGGGGCGAATACCCACGACTGTCACGTTCTGCCTACTGGCAGGCCTATGACTACGATTCGGCGACACTGGCGCTCTTTCATCTCGACGAGAGCGGCCCGCAGGATGCCGGAGACCTTGACGAACTCGACATCGATCCCGCCGCTGGAGACGGGCTGCCGGAAGGCGATGATGCCGCCGGACCGGCCGGCATCGCCGGCGGCCAGAAACGAAGCTCGGCTAATACCGTGCCGATGGGTTCAGCCGCAGGGCTGCTGGGCGATGCCACGCTGGTGGCGGTCGGCCGGTTTTCGGGCGGGGTGCGGATCGCCGGCGCCGGTGCCATCGCCGTCCGCGGACTCTCCAAGAACGCGGCCACGACGAGCGAGTGCTGGCTCACACTCGAGTCATTGCCCCGCGAGCCGCGGGTGTTGATGGCGGCCAACCGCGGTGACATTCGCCATCAAGGGCAGAAGGAGCACGACGCGGAAGCCGCCGGATACGCGTGGCGGCTCCTGCTGCAACCAGACGGCATGATGGAACTGGAATGGGCCGGCAAGCCGACGGGCTGGCCCGGCAGTCGCCTGGCCGTGGACCGCTGGACGCACCTCGCCGTGGGCATCACGACCGAGTGGCCCGACGGCAACGCCGTGCATTTCTTCCGTGACGGCGCACCTGTCAAGCCGCTCACCGTCGACCGCGATGACGCAGCCAACGCCGTACGGAATGCCGATGCGGTCTGGTTGGGCGGCGACCGTGCCGGCCGCAACGGTATCGCCGGTTGCCTCGACGAAATTCGTGTCTCGCGGGAGCTGCGTGGCTACTACGAGGCTGATCTGGCCTGGCCGGATCCTGAGCGGACGATCCCCGTGGCCCAGGGACAGCCGTTTTTTCGTGATGCCGCAGATCTCTTGTTCCGGGCCGGCTTCAACAAGGACCTGAAGCCCGAGCCCTGCGCGAAAAACACCCGCAGCCCCGTGTATGCGGTGACACAGGCCGACGAGGAACTCTCGCCCGGTAAAGTGCGAATGCTTTTCCCGCCGGGTGTGGAGGCCGCGGCCTCGCTCATGGTGGGCGAGGGCTCGCTTGCGCCCACGTACAAGGGCGAGGGCAACCTGCTCCCGGCGCAAGGCAGCATCGCCTTCTGGATGCAGCCGCTGAACTGGGACAACCTCACCCGTGACGATCCCTACGACGATGTCCAGCCCACCGTCTTCGGGCTGTTCCAGATCGACGGTGAATATGCCGCGGGCTCCTACGACCGTAATTTCGTTCGCGCCGGCCCGCTCGTGGAGTTCAATGTCGTCATGAACGTTCCCGAATCCGAAGGGACGCCGGTCGTATTCACGCCGGGCCGCTGGACGCATATCGCCCTGACCTGGGAAGGCACGGCCTTCAACTCGTACGTGAACGGCATGCGATGCGATCCAGGCGGCGCCTGGCAACTGAGTCTGCCGATCTTCCCCGGCCATGATCCCAGCCAGGCCCCGCAGCCGGATTGGTGGTTGAACGCCACGCCCCAGGCGATTCGTTTCGGAGCGCGGCGGTATTGGGAACAACTCAAGCGGGCTGCCCCGCGCACGGCCATCGACGACTTCCGCGTCTACCGTCGTCCGCTCGCTGCCAGCGAGGTCGCCAATGTCGCGCGGCTGTACGATCCGCGGGTGACGCCCACCGTGCTGCCGGAGGTCGAGCTGGCCATGACATCCAACGGCGTCAGCGGCCGCGTCACGGCGGTCGTGACGCCCTTGATGGCGAAATATGCCGACTCCGCCGAGGCCACGGTCCGGGTCTTCAAGGATGGCGAAGAGCCGCCGCTGGGCACTTCCTCTGTCAGGCTCGAACAGGGCAGGGATGGGCGTCTCGAGGTGCAGACGCCGCCCCTGGAGTTCACCACCTATCGCGTGCAGGCGGAAGTCCGCGACGCCGCCAGCAACCTGCTGGGCCGCGTTGAGCAGACCTTCACCCGCACCCAGCCCCCGTGGTGGAAAAGCCAGGCCGGCCTCTCCGACAAGGTCATGCCCGACTGGTCGCCGCTCCGCGTCGAGAACAACGTCATCCACGTCGCCGAACGCCAGATCGTGCTCGGGCCATCTGGTCTTCCACAACGGATCGTGGCGCTCGGCGACGACGTGCTCGCCGGCCCCGTGACGCTCGAAGCTGAGGCTGCCGGAAAACCGCTGCCGCTACAGGCTCCGGCGGCTGAGGCAGACGTGAAAGCCGCCGGCGAAGTCCGTGCCGACGCCCGTGGCAGCCTGAGCGGCGGCGGCCTGCACGCAGCCATCGCGTCGTTCACCGAGTTCGACGGCATGATGTGGTTCGACGTCACGCTAGAGCCACGGGCAACGGGCTTATCGCAGACGGCTCCGCCCGAACCGCTGACGCTCGATGCCCTGACCCTGCGGATACCGCTCAAGCCGGCGAGCGCGGAATGGATGCACTGGTGGAGCGGCGAACGCGAGTTTCGCGATCCCAAGGTGGTGAGCATCGGCCGGTTGCCCGAAGGCCAGGGCGTGCTCTTTCGCAGCAACGACGCGACCATGCTGACCAAGGTGCCGACGCTGCGCGGCTCCTTCATTCCCTACCTGCTGCTCACTGGCGACCGGCATGGACTCGCCTGGTTTGCCGAGAACGACCGCGGCTGGACGCAGAGCGACGCCGTGCCGGCGGTGGCGGTGGAACGCAGCGCAGAGGCCGTCACGCTCGTGCTGCGGATCGTCTCGTCGCCCATCACGCTCGACGGGACGCGGCGGTTCGCCTTCGGGCTCCAGCCCACGCCGGTCAAGGCCCGCGACAAGTTCTGGCGGAAGTATCCCGGCTATTCCAACGTGTATCCCGACACGTTTTGCGCCAACAACCTGAAGGGGCCAAACGGCTCCAGTACGTTTTCCCTGTATCCTGAGGACGACTGGGAAGCAGTCCAGGGGCGTATCAATGGCGAAGGGCTTGGCAAGGGGGCGGCCGGCCTGAAGGGGCTCTACGCAGGCCAACTGGCGACGATTGCCAAACAGGGCGTCACGTCTCCGCCGCCGCAGTCGCTGACCGTGCCCGGACTCTACTGGGACATGCAATGGAACCGCATCCCGCCCTCGCTGACGCACACCCGCGAGTGGGCGGAGACGTGGGCGACCGACTACCAGCACTACACCCCGGCGTTCGTCGACTTCTGCTCCTGGGCATGGAACGACTGGGTCGGTAAGACTGAAAAATTTGTCGCGGGTGCCTACATCGACGATTGCTGGGGTGCCCCTTCGACCAAGCCCGATGGTCCGACCACCTACGCCTTGCCCGACGGACACATCCAGCCCGGCTTTCAGTTCCTCGGCCCCCGCGAACGCTTCAAACGAATGCGACAGATCTCCTGGGATCAGGGCGTGTGGCCGCACATCACCGCGCACACGACCCACACCTTCTTCGTGCCCTACCACGCTTTCTTCGACCTGATCCTCGACGGCGAGGACCATTACTCCGAGCCATCGTCGCAGGCAGACTTCATCGACCACTGGTCGCTCGACCGGCTGCGATTCATGCACAACTCCAAGTGGGGGCTGGTCACGACCTGGCTCGGGTGGTGTGGCAATTCCTGTCCGACGGCCACCTATCCGGCCTGGACATTCCGCCAGACGCGGGCCTACGTCGCCGGCCTGGCGTTGCACGACATCGCCTGGGGCTTCGACGACGCCGTGCTCCGCCGGTTCGGCCTGCGTGAACCGGATACCGAGTTCATTCCGTACTGGGACAATGCCACGCTGATCGCTGAGAACTCGCAGCCCGACACGATCAAAGTCGGGGCGTGGAAACGCGACGGCAGGTATCTGTTGTTGGTGGTCAACGTGGGGGCGGATCGTGCCGACTCCACCCTGCGGCTGAACCTGCCCGCGGAAATGGAGATCCGGGATGCAGATCCGAACCTGCTCACCTACTTCGCCGAAGACGCGACCACGGCCGAGAAGCCCCAACTTGGCGGTGAGAACGGGACCGAAGAAAACCTGCTCGGTCCTGCCCCGGACGACGACGCGGACTTCAGCTTGGAGGTGCCAGACGCGGAACTGCCGCTCGCTGAACGGAGGGCGAAGGATCCCGACGGCACGTTTTCCTGGCAGAATGGCGTGCTCACCTGCCCGGTGCGACGTCACGATTTCCGGTTATTCGAACTCGAGCCCGCCAAAGGTAGGCGATGAGCCGGGGGGCGGCGGCTGAAGTCTCCTGGCAGAAAGGGCCTTTTTAAAGGGCAAAACCGGTTGTGGGTGACATTTCGGCGGGTAGCGCCATTACCCTGCCGACGGGGTTGCAGACCAATCCAACTGGCCGATTCCGGCCCATGGGGAGCAGAGCCGTGAACATGCACATCGGGAACATGGCTGACATGAACATGAAGGCGTCGCTGAAGCTGCTGACGCGGTCCCGCCGCCTTGGTGGGTTCACCCTTGTCGAACTCTTGGTCGTGATCGCCATCATCGGCACGCTCGTCGGCCTGCTCCTGCCGGCCGTTCAGGCGGCCCGGGAGTCGGCCCGCATGGCGTCGTGCAAAAACAACCTCAAGCAGATGGGCGTGGCCGTGCACAATTTCCTCGACGCCCGGAAGGGCTTTCCGCCGTTGGCAACGGGGATAGGATCGAACGGTTCGGCCTACGCCGGCATCACGTTCTGGGGCTTGATCATGCCCTACTGCGAAGAGATGGCGGCTGTCGCGAATGTCACGTGGGACGAGGCGGTGGCCTCCGGCACAACTTCTTCGAGCGGGGGAAACGCGGCGAGGTTTGCCAATTGGCAGGCGTTCACCACCTCCTACCCGACGTACATGATCTGCCCGTCCCGTGGCTTTCGCACCACTCGCAACAATTCCAACCTCCAGAAATATCCCGCGAGCGACTACGGATTGATCGGACTCGCGGGTCAAAACAGTATCAGCTGGCCGGAGCGGTTGATCTGCTACAACATGAATTCCCCGAACAGCACGTCCATTCCACGTGCGACAAGCGACAGCTGTTTCGCCGGCTGGGGGAGCATGACCCAAACGACCGCCACCGGAATCGGCTTTGGCGTGCTGAGCATGGCGATGGGGCCGAAGAACGCGAGCGGAGACATCATCACGCACCTCAACTCTGGTGCGGCTACGACAGAACCTGCGTACCGCGGCTGGTATCCCCGGTCTTCGGTCAAGCATGTCACCGATGGGCTGAGCAAGACAGCCATTCTCGCCGAAAAGCACCTCCGGAGTGGCGAGTTGGGCGGCGGGGGCTGCAACGCATCGCCGCGATCCGCGTGCCCGTTTGGCAATGGTTTTCAGAATGGCTACGACGAAATGCAGCTGATGATCGCACATGCCGCAGGGGGAAATCGCATGTGGTTGAATCCCGAGCGGGGCGGGATCGCCCGAAGCAGCAGCGAGGACAGCACCACAACCACGTTCGGCTCCTGGCATCCGGGGGCGTGCCACTTTCTGATGGCCGATGGCGCGGTGCGAGCAGTCGATGTCAATATCGACGACACGACGCTCGTGAATCTCGGCGACCGCCGGGACGGCCAGGTGTTGAACACCGACAGTCTCTAGTCGCGTTATGCGGTCATCGAACGAGGGGCATCTATCCATGCGGGGCTTCAGACAAAGAGTCGCAGGCGATCTCCGGGGATGGTTCTTGGTTGGGACTTCCCTGGCCGTGGTCGCCGTGGTCGGCTGCGGCCGCAGTGGTCTGCACCCCGTGCGGGGCCGCGTTGCGTTCGCCGACGGCTCGCCGCTGGCGACGGGCCGGGTTGTCGTCAGCTATGGCGACGGCAAGGCGTCTTCGGGCAGCATCAACCCCGACGGCACGTTCAGGGTCGGCACGCTCAAGCAGAGCGACGGGATGCGGCCCGGCACCTACCGCGTGGCGGTCAAGGACGCTTACGTGGAGGTCCAAAAGAACGGTGAAACCGTGTCGGAGCCGCTCATTCACCAGCGGTTTGCCGACCCTGCCACCTCCGGCCTGGAGTTCACGGTGCCGGAGAAGACGGTCTGGCAGATCGTCGTCGAAAAGCCGTGACGACGGTGCGGCCCGCTGCAGCGAGGCCGAGCTGCTTCCGGTGACATTCTTCATCCGAGCGCCATTCTCTTCGTAGCCTCGGGAAGATTTTTTGGGTCGTTCGGAACGGAACGGCCGATCCAGACGGCTCAAGCATCGCACTGCGTAAAAAACGTGCACAAAACGTGCAAGGAACATGATGAAAAACAGATGCATGATGATCGTGGCGGGTATTGCCTTGGCAGCGGCTACGACGTCGGCACGTGGAGGCGGATTGATCTATGACGAGTCGCTGATTCCGCGGCTCAACATCCCGCGGATGCAGCAGCCGCCGACGGTGGACGGCACGATCGATCCCGCCGAATGGAAGCCCGCAGCACGGGTCTCCGGGGTCGTGACCACGCATTCGCTGCATTACAAAGACCGCCCGGTGTCGTTCTGGATGGGATGGGACGCCAAGCATCTCTACATCGCTGCCCGCAGCGACGTGCTGCCCGGCACCACGCTGCTGAAAAGCAGGCGCGAACGCTTCACCACCGGTGTCGTGTTTGACGACGCCTACGAGTTTGGCATCTTCATGCACGACCGCAACAAACTCGAAGGCGAAGTGAGCAGCTTCCTGAAGATCGTCCTCAACTCGTTCGGCGCAGGAGAGTACATGAAACTGTACCCCTCCATCGGGCAGAACATGTACAACTGGCAGCCTGATGCGAAGATCGCCAATCGGGTCTACGAGGCCGACGGCAGGCGGTGGTGGGATATGGAGATGGCGATGGATCTGGAGGATCTCCAGATGCCGGTCGACAACAAGCCCGGCGACAAGATGGACATCCTGCTCGCCGCAGATCTGAAGAGTCCGGGATGGCAGTGGCTCGACTTCCCCAGCGCTTCCGGCCATCTGGAGCAGTATGGCTTCCCGCGGACGACGCTCACCGCCGATCAGCCCTACGTGCAGGTGGAACGCCTCGCCGGTCTGCACGACGAGAAGCTCGATCTGCAGGCGACGATTCACAATCCCGCTCAAATGCCGGTCACGGTCACCGCCGCCGTGAAGCTGACCTACAACGCCCCGAAAGACTCGAAAGAGCCCCCCCGGGTCGTCGTTGACGAGAAAAAGACGATCACGATCCCCGCGGGCGGCTCGGCGCCGTTCAAGCTGGAAAAGGCTTTTCCCGGCCTGGCGTATGACGTGAAGACGACAGACGACGGGAGCGGGCAAAAGTCAGTCACCGTCTTGAGCTTCTCAGACCTCAGTTTCGACATCACCCGCGACAATGCCCCCGATGCGCCGCCGGTCTATCACTACGCCTGCAAGTTTGGCGGCACCGACAAGAGCTATCTGCAGGCGCAACCGCGGGCGATCGATCTCGAGGCCAGCGTCAAATTCAATCCGGCCAACAACAAGCTCGAACTCTCCGGCGACACGGTCGACGCGAAGATTCCGGCCGGAAGCAAGCCGGCCGCGATGAGCTACGCGATCGAGAAGGACGGCGTGAGCATCGCCTCCGGGCGGATTGCGCAGATCTCGAACCTGATCTACACCGACATCGTCGAACTGCCCTCGCTTCCCTCGGGCAAGTATCAGGTCAACGTTTCTCTCGTGGATGCCGGCGGCAAGGTGCTTGTGTCCCGCAAGGATCTGGGCTTCGAGAAAAAAGATGAAGCCAAGGAATTCGCCGCCTGGTGGAACACCAGGATCGGAGACACGGAAAAAGTGCTTCCGCCCTTCGAGCCATTGCGCGTGGCGGGCGGCAAGGGCGAGGCGGCAACCGCCGGAACCGTTATTTCCTGCACGCGGCGCGAGTATCAACTCGACGGCCTCGGCCTGCCCAGGCAGATCGTCAGCAACGGCGGCAATGTGCTGACCGCTCCCGCGCGGATTGTGGTCACGGTCGGGGGCAAGGAGCATGTCGTGCCGACGGCCGGCGCCGTGACATTGACCAGCAGCAAGGATTGGCGGCTCGAGTTCGTGGGCGCTCCCGCCTCCGTCGCCGGCCTGGCCTTCACCGTGAAAGGCTGGATGGAGCAGGACGGGTTGGTGAATCTCGATCTCACCTACGCTCCGCAAGGCGAGGCAGTCGCCATCGACGACCTCCGAGTCGAGTGGCCGGTGGACGACACGCTCGGCAACTGGATGAACTGCATCGGCGGCGTCGGCGGCAATTACTCCCCGCGGACCATCGACAAGGTGCCTGCCGGCTCGGGCCAGGTCTGGGATACGCTCTCAGGGATCGGCAAGGCCGGTTCGACCATGCTCGTGGGCAACTGGGAGAACAATCTGTGGGTCGGCAACGACCAGCGCGGGCTCTGCTGGTTTGGCGACAGCGACCAGGGCTGGGTGCCCAGCGACGCGACCCCGGCGCACAGCCTCTTCCGCGACGGGAAATCGGTGGTCATCCGCAACCACCTGATCAACCTGCCCAAGGGGGAGAAGGCGTTTCCGCTCGCCGCCCCGCGCATGGTCAATCTGCAATACAACGCCACACCGTTTCGGCACTTCGCCAAGGGCTGGCGGCTGACGCAGGTCTCCGCCGCCAACGGCTTCTCCGACGTCGACTACAAGGCGAACGAGAAGGAAAACAACAAGCAATACTTCTCACTCTTGAGCATGCCGTCGCGCGACAGCAAGGAGTGGCCCTACTACCTGGCCAAATACAAGGCGGCCGCGGAGAAAATCGCCGCGGAAAAGGGGTGGTTTGGCATCGGCCCTCGCCTGACGAAGTTCCTGACCAATCAGATCGCCCTGCGCGGCTACATGCCGAAGACGCTGGAGCCGGGGCTCTACGAGTATTTCGATGCCGATTGGCAGACCGACAAGGGCGGAGAGTCGTTGAACAAGTCCTACCGGGACTACATGGCGTATCTGATGAACATGCAGGTTCAGCAGGGCGGCTGCGACCACTTCTATTTCGACATCAGCTTCACGAGATCCACCGACGCTCTGATCGCCGGATTCGGTTACCGCCTGCCGGACGGACGCGTGCAGCCCGGCAGCATGGATGGGCCAATGCGGGAGTGGTACAAGCGCACCTGGGCGATCATGGCCGAGAACGGCCTCTATCCGGGGGGCGTGTCTGGGCATGCGACGCATTCCATCTCGCTGCGGGCGTTGCCCTGGACCGACGCGATCCTCGACAGCGAATACCCGATGAAGGATCCGATCACCGTCTACACCAAGGATTCGATGATCGCGATGTCGTGCTCGCACAACTTCGGCGTCAAGATCAGCCATCTGGGGTTCATGAACCCTGCCTGGGCGTCGCTGCATGACGCCGATGAAGGGGGCAGCGGCATTCCCTTCACCACTGAACCGTTTCGCCATTTCGGCATCGCCGCCGACGACGTGGTATTTCTGCCGTACTGGCGCAACGACAAGGTGGTCGTGCCCGCCGATCCCGGCGTGCTGGCGTCGGCTTGGAAACGACCCGGCAAGGCGGTGATCCAGGTGCTCAACTACGGACTCGATCCGGCAGGCCAGGAGAAGACCCGTTCGGCGAAACTGACCCTCGATCTCAAGACGCTGGGAGTGCCGGCGAGCGTCAAGCCGGGGCAGATCCGCATTTCGGAGATGCTGCTGACCGGCGGGCATCTTCCCAGTCGATACATGGAGATTTTCGACTGGTACCAGAAACTGCCAGACACCCCGCGGAACCAGTGGGACAAGGATCTCAAGCGGCGTCCGGCTTCCGCACCGACCATCGATCCGGCCACCGGCGTGGTCGATGGCGTGGAGCTGTTCTATCACGACAGCCGCTATCTGCTCATCACCTGGGATGAGGAGCTCAAGCCTGTGCCGACGGGATCGTTCAGCGAGACGGAATTGCCTCGTGCTCTCGAGTGGGGGGTGAACCGGCCCGAGACGACGCCGCTCGATGGCCCCGCGGTCAGTGCCGCAATCCAGAGCAACAACTCAGCCGTGCAGGTCCAGGCATGGAAACGGCCGGGGACGGTCATGGTGCGGGTCTCCAACACTGGCGACAAGGCCGTCGACGCGGTGCTCGCGCTCGACCTTGAGAAACTGGGCGTGAAGGTTCCGAGGCTCTGGGCGGCTTACACGCAGTGCGTCGGTGCCAAGCTGGATGTCGCCACCGGCCAAGCCTCGCTCAAACTGGAACCAGGAAAGAGCGGGTTGGTGTTCGTGGATACCTACTAGGCGGCATCGGCCCCGCACCAGGCAAAGAGGAGTAGTGAAGGCAAATGTATAAATCGACATGGCTGATGACGGCCGCGATCGGCGTGCTGCTGTGTGGCAGTCGGCTATTCGCCGAGACCGACGAGGAGATGATCAAGCGTGTCGGGCTGGATCCTCGGGCCTTCTCGCAAGGAAAACTCGATCCCGGCAAGCTGGCGGGCCTCCGGCTCTGGCTCAAGGCCGATGCGGGCATCACCAGTGATGCGGAAGGCCGCGTCTCGGCGTGGGGTGATTCCGATCGCGGGGTAGCGGTGTCGCAGCCAATCCCGCAACACCAGCCCATCTTGGTGAAAGGTGCCCAGAGCGGGCAGCCTGCGGTTCGTTTCGGAGGCAATCCTGTCTCTTTGGCGGCGAAGGATTTCGCCCTCGAAGGAAACAGCCTCTCGGCGGTCATGGTGGCGCGGGTCGCGAAGACCAGCCACTTCGGCGGATTTCTCGCCTTTGGGCCACCCGACAAGGCATACATGCCACCATTTCGCTTCGGCCAATTCTCCGGCTCGGGAAAGCTGGAACTTGGCAACGGCCCGGCCGACCGGAGCCCGCTCCTGCCTGGCAGCGGTTTCGTCGTTTTGCAGGCCGATTACGATGCGGCGGCGCAACGATTCTCCGTCTATCACAATGGCGGTCTGATCGGTTCTGCGGCGCTGCCGCGGGAACTGCCCGCCACCGGCCCGCTGGCTCTCGGCGGCAATCTGATCGGCGACATCGCCGAGGTGCTGGTCTTCAACGCCATTCCGAATGCGGCGACGCGTGCGGCCCTCACGTCGCACTTGCTCAAGAAATATGGCCTGTCGGCAGAGTCGTATGTCACTCCGCTGGCAAGCCAGTTGCCGTTTGCCTACTACCCGTCCTCGAGCGAGATCGAGGTGGCGTTCGACAAGGAAAGCCCACTGCTGCGCGAGTATTTCGGGGCCGCGGCCAGCCCGCCCACGCCGCCGACCGCGGCCGAAGCAGGACTCGCCTACGCGTATTACAACACTCTGCCAGACGTCAAGGCACTGCCCGACTTTTCGAAACTCACGCCGCAGAAGACCGGCGTGACGGCCGGGCTGTCACTGGCGCCCACGAGCGACGGCACGACGTTCGAAGGGGAATTCAAAAAGCCCACCGCGGTGATGTACAAGGGCTTTCTGGATGTGCCTGAGGCAGGCGTCTACACCTTGTATCTACGCCAATACGGCGTGGCGCAGCTGTTCGTGGGCGACCGGCTCGTGGTGAATCAGCTGACTGGCCAATACGGGCCGGTCTGGAAGCAGCGGGGAGGCGTGATCGCGCTTGCCGCCGGGAAGCATCCGATCACGCTGGCGGCCAAGGTCTATAACCGCGTGCCCGAACTGCCTCAGGATCTGGTCACCTTCTCCGTCGGCGGATCCATTCCCGCCGCCATTCCCGCCGCCCGGCTGAGCCATAGCAGTGCCGGGGACTGGAAACTCCCTGCGGTGTCCGCCACCAAGCCCTCGGCGCTCCCGGGCGCCCTCGACTCGCTCACGCAAGTCGAGGCTCGCGTCGTCTCGCTCAAGGACGGAAAGGCGGTCAAGACCTTCACGCTGCCTCTCGACGCCGGCGGCCGGGGCCAGTCGCGGTTCAAGCTGCCGGAGCTGGCCGATGGCGAGTATGCCGTCGATTGGCTGGTGGCTGGGAAAGCGGTGCGGTCGATCCAGACCTTCACCCGCAGTCATTTCCCGTTTGAGAAAAACGAGATCGGACTGGAGCACAAGGTCTATCCGCCCTTCGTGCCGGTCGAGGTGAAGGCGAATACGGTGTCGGTCGTGGACCGCGAATATAAGGTCAATCCGCTCGGTCTTTTTGACAGCGTGATCTCGAAGGGGAAGGAGCTATTGGCCCGGCCGATGCGGCTGGTCGTCGAGGATGCAGCCGGAAAGCGGATTGACTGGACGCCGGGCAAGGTGGACGGCAAGGCGATTCATCCCGACGAGGCGACATTCACTGGAACGGCAGCGTCGGCGGTGGGGAGCCTGAAGTCTTCGGTCACCGTGGAGGAGGATGGCTGCGCACGCGTCACCTGGCAGATCGACCCCGCCAAGACGCCGATCGAGGTCGGGCGGATGTATCTGGAGATCGAGCTGCCCGATGCCGCCGTTCCCTTCTTTCATTACACCGCCAACGACTCCCATCGGCACTGCTATGCGGGCAAGACGCCGAGGGGCGGGAAAATCACCTGGCAGCTCGACCAGGGATGGGTGCCCTGCGACTGGAAGGCCGAGCCCGGCCCGGCCGATGGCGTGATCTGGGATTCCACGCAGATCAGGTATTGGTCGCCCAACAACCACGACAACTTCTGCCCCTATATCTGGCTCGGCGCCGAGGAGCGCGGGCTCGCCTGGTTTGCCGGCACGGACCACGGGTATGTGAACGACGGCCGCGAACCGGTGCAGACGCTTTCCCGCGAGGGCGACAAGGTGGTGCTGCGCGTCTTTTTTCTCCAGCAGCCGACCACGCTCGACAAGCCGCTCAGCTACACGTTTGGCCTGCAGGCGAGCCCGACCAAGCCCCTGCGCCCCGACTGGCGCACGCACCAGGTGCCGGGCGGCGCCGGCTGCCCGGTGAATGTCTGGGGCGGCTACCTCTGCTCGGATAAATATCCTGACGGCGGCGATTTCACGATCGTCGACAAGGTTCAGGAGGCGCGCAAGACCGGCACGGTGGACGAGGCGTTCTTCAAGGAGAAGGACAAGGCCCGCGTCTGGCCGGACATGAAGATCCAGTTTGACGCCCCCTGGCTGCCCGATGTGCTGCGGTTTGCCGGCACAGGCGCCAGCGACTTCAAACGCGGAACACCCAAGGTCTGGTCCGTCACCTATTTCGAGGAGCACAACACCAATCCACGCTGCGCTGAATGGCAGGTCTTTCAGGACGAATGGGCAAACGGTGAGTTCCACCGTTTTCAGGAGGGAGACTTCACCTGGAGCCAGGCGGCCCGCAGCTACCGCGACTTCGCGCTCTACTACGCCAATGAATGGATGAAACGCGGCGTGAGCCTCTATTTCGACAATACGCAGCACCGAGTGGTGACCAATCCCTACAACCAGGGCTTTGTCGGCCGCACGAGCACGATCTGGGAACAGCGCGACTACTACAAGCGGATCTGGAAGCGGATGACGGCGCTCAATCTCTCTGGCGAGCCGCCCTACGAACTCGACTTCACCGGACACATCACCAACGTCCAGACCATCCCACAGAATACCTGGTTCACCGCCGAACTCGACCTGGAGCAGGACTACCGCGTGGATATGTCCCGGAAGGCACCGGACTGGATGGGGCAAGCAGCAGCCGGTCTGGGTGGCGCTCATTCCGGATATCGACTGCCATTTCCACCCGACTACACCCGGGCGATGACGATCGGTCGCACGGTCGGCACCATCCCGCACATCATGTCGATGCTGTCGAACTTTGGTTCCGGATTCAGCGATCGTGATTTTTTGGCCAAGATGCCTGCAGTGCAATGGCGGTCGGAAAAAGGGATGCAGCTCGTCCACGAAGTTGATCGCCCATCGGCGGCTCCGACCTGGGGCCCTGACACACGTGGACTGCGGCTGGCGGAATATCTCGCCTGGTTCGGATACGGCCAGCCGGGGGTCGCCGTGCACAACTATTGGGAGGAGAAGCCGTTCGTGTCGGTGAGCGACTCCGAGGTGACCTGGCTGGCGCTCGCCCGCAAGACTTCCCCAGAGGGGCTTCTTATCCTGCAGAGCTACAAGGCGGACCCGGTCTCGGTCACCGTCCGGTTCCCCGGCGGTTCGGCGATGATGGATCTCTTCACCCGCGAGCTTTTCACGGCCGACGCCAGGGGGGCGGTCGCGATTCCGCTGGCCGGCATTTACGGCACGCGGCTGCTGGCGGTGGCGAAGGATCGTAAGGAGTTGCCCGCCGCGTCTGCGGCAGGCGATCTCGCCTTCGCTGACTTCGAACTCGGACTGTCGAGTTCGCTCAAGCTCATGCGTTCGAACATGGCGGTGGTGGACGATGCGCAGCAGTCCGGCAACCATGTCTTGCGGATCAGGCCCGGTCATCCCGGGCATGAGCGGATGGCGCTGGAGAATCCCGAGGCGATCCCGCCCGGCGACATGAACCTCTCGTTCCGGTTCCGCCTGCCCGTCGTGCCGGAGAAGACCGGGGCCTGCGGTCTACTGAGCGTGTTCTACCGTCACTCCAAGGAGTATCCCAAGGATTGCGGCTACGAACTGCGGTTGCAGGTCAGGCGTGCCGACGACGGCACCGCGGCATGGGTTGTCGAGAAGGTTCGGCCGCTGCGCGAAGGCAAGGAGGAGACATTTGCCGAAGTGGGCGCGAACCTGATCGGCAAGCCGCTCTCCGGCATCCCGGTAGACACCCAGTGGCATCGTCTCACCATCGAGACACGCGGCTCACGGCATGTCATCCGTGTGGACGACACGGTCGTACTCGAAGGCACGAGCGACGCCAGTCTGACCGGCGGCTTCTCGATCGGTCCAGGCTGGGGCTGGGATCTGCCGCTGCCTTCTATTGAGATCGACGATCTCAAAGTTCAGAAGCCGTAAAGAACCAGGGAGAACAGCATGAAAACGCCCATCGCCACGCTCTGTTGCGTGTTGCTCTTCGGAGCGACGAACTGGGCGGCAGCCGCCGATCCGGCGGATATTCCAAAATTGCGCGTGCCCAAGCTCAAGACGGCGCCGACGATCGACGGCAAGCTCGATGCCGGCGAGTGGCAGGGGGCGGCCGGCATCTCCGCCCTGGTCAGTGCCTGCGCGGCGGGGGGCGCCACGCCCACCATCGCGCCGCCCATCCAACAAGTCACATTCTACATGGGCTATGACGACACGTATCTCTATCTGTCGATGCATTCGCCGCACCAGGAGGGGACCTATCCGCAGGCGCGCTGCAAGACCAACGACTATCTCTGGGGCGTGTTGAGCGAGGACCACATCGAGTTCCAGATCAACAAGAACACGCGTGCCCAGGCTGGTACCCCGGGTTTCGGTTTCTACAAGATGCTGGTCAATCCCCGCGGGGCCATGACTGATCAGTGGCTGTTCAATGGCACGGTCGGCTCGGAAGAACTCTGGAGCACCGGCGGCCAGACGAAATGCACGGTCACCCCGACCTGCTGGGATCTGGAAATGTCCATCGAACTCTCGCAGATGAAACTGGACAAGCTGGACGGCCGCTCGCTGGTGATGTGGCTCTGCCGCGCCGATTGGTGCAACGGCACGTACTTCCTGACCTGGGGTCCCGGTTATTACATGGGCTGGGACACGATGCCGGAAGTCACCTTCGACCCGGCCGCGCCCGCCGTGCAACTGGCCGATGTCGGCAACATCATGGACGGCAACCCGGAGGTCGTGTTTAACCTGGCCGACGCGACCGGCAAGCCGCACTCGCTCGCCGGCTCGCTGAAGATCGTGAACAAGGCGGGACAGACGATTTGTGACGAAAAGGCCGGCGTCGATCTGGCGGCCAATGGGCAGGCGACCCTGCGGCTGTCGAAGGCCGGCGTGCCGCTTGACGAGGCCGGCAACACCGTCTTCCTCGAGGTCAAGGAAGGCGACACCGTGCTCTACTCCAACAAGATGCCGCTGGCGCGGCTGACCGAGGCCTATCGCAACAACATCCTCGAATCGTGGCTCAAGGGCCGCCCGCAGTCCGGCGACTGGGACTACGGCTTCGCCTATCGGCCGGGAGACGGCGTGGCGGAGTGCAGCGTGGACCTCGACTTTTTCGGCGTCAGCGACAAGGTGCTGAGGGCGGATGCCTGCGAGGTGGTGATCCTGGACGCCAACGGCAAGGCAATTGCCACCGACCGGCTTCCCATCGCGAACAAGGCTGGAGCAACGGTCCTCAAGACACCCGTGCTGCCGGAAGGCGACTACAAGGCGCGGTTCACGCTGTACGAAGACAGGACCAAGATTGACCAGAAGGAGCTCTCGTTCGGGCGCAAGGTCTTTCCCTGGGAGAAGGAGCGACTGGGGATCAGCGACGAAGTGGTGCCGCCCTATGAACTGATCACGGTCGCGGCGAACAAGGCGAGCGGTGCGCCGACCTTGAACGTCTGGAACCGCCAGTACGCCATCGGATCGAGTGGCCTGCCGGAGAGCATCCTTGGCGGCGGCGCCAAACTTCTCCGCGGTCCGATCCATCTCGAAGTCGATGGCGCCGCGGCCCCCGCCGCCCCGGCCGCCAAGCCCGCCGAAGTGGTGAAGGCGGCAGGCCACGAGACGACCGTCAAAGGGAGCCAGGCGGCGGGCCCCCTGACAGTGACCACCGAAGCGCGGCTGGAGTATGACGGATGGTATGACGTCACGATGACCCTTGCCCCCGCCGCCGCGTCGGCCAAAGTCGATTCCCTCGATCTGGTTCTCGATTTGCCGGTGGAGTACGACACGCTCTATGTCCACCGCAACGACGACAGCTTCGTCGGCAGCTACTACGGCGGCATTCCGACGGGTACCGGCACGGTCTGGGACTCCACCTCGCTGGCGACATTCAAGGACGGCTTGATCCCGACCAAAGACTGGAAAAGTTTCGCGCCGGTGATCTTTGTCGGCACCGGCTCGCGCGGGCTCTGGTTCTATGCCTGGAGCGACAAGGGCTGGCAGCTGGCCGACGGCGACGCCGCCCTGCGTATCGAGCGCGACGCCAAGACCGGCGCGCCGACCTTGCGGGTGCGGATGATCGCCGGGGCCACGACCCTCGACACGCCGCGCACGATCCGCTTCGCCCTGCTCGCCGCGCCAGTCAAGCCGCTGCCCGCCGACTACCGCAACTGGAAGATGAGCCACGACACCGCCGGCTACCGCTGGTACGGCGACTCCGTGGACGGCTATGCCTTGCCCAATGACGAGGCATACGAGATGGAACGCAAACGCCTGCTCTACGGCCCGCAGACCGATTTCGCCAAGGAATACTACGGCAAACGCGGCTGGGGCGTGGCCACGGGCCGCAATGCCATCCTCAACAACCAGCCGGTCGTGCTCTACGGTTCCGGTCAGCTTACCGGCGCCGGCATGGCCGAGTTTGACACCTTCGGCGGCGAGTGGCTCGGGCGCACCAACTGGAAAGGCAACGTCGAGAAGAGTGAGATGGGCAAGCCCAATTACTCTGGCTCCGTGGTGTTCGACACCGACCGCACATGCACCGTCGTCAGCACCCAGTTCACTCCCAGCTACATCGACTGCTACGTCTGGTACCACAAGAAGCTGATCGAGAAGGGGGTCAACGGCACCTGGTTCGACAACTGCAGCATCGGCCTGATCAAGCAATACGACCCGGAGACCGGCACGTTCGATACGGTCTTCAACCAGCTATCGCGGCGCGACCTGATGAAGCGGCTGACGATGATCAACTGGCAGCTCATGCGCCGTCCCTGCTGGCTCACCAACATGCACGAGGACTTCTCTTTCTCCGACGTCATCTGGCTGGTGGAGAACGAGTGGTACATCAACGGCGAAGGCCGCGACATGTTCGATCACATGTCGCTCGACACCTTCCGCGCCATGGCCTGCACCAAGACCATGCAACTGGTCGCCAAGCCCTGGATACACAACCCCACGCCCAAGGAGCATCCCGCCTACGCCCACGTGCTGCGCAGCATCACCGCCATGCTGATGGCGCACGATGTCCACAACTTCCCCTTGCCGGACTATCAGACCCTGCAAGACACCACACTCGGCCGCTGGCTGAATTTCCACGTCGATTTCGATGACGGCAAGGCGTGCCTGTTCCGCGGCTACTGGGACACGCCCGTCACGCTGGTGGACACCAAGGATCCCGACGTGAAGTGCTCGGTCTACTACAATTCCAAACGCAAGACTGCCGTGCTCTGGTTCGTGAATGCCGGCAAGGAAGACAAGACGCTGGCCGGCGTCACCTTCTCCTCGGACTTGATCGGGCGCAACAACGATTGCCGCGCGGCCTTCGACGCCGAGACCGGCGCGCCGGTGAAGTTCGCCGCCGCGGGCGAGCCGAACAAGGTCAAGGCATTTGCCCTGAGCGAGCCGTTGGTGATCAAGAAACACGAGTTTCGTGCCATTGCCGTGGACGCAGGAGAATAGACAATGCGGAAACCAGCAGACGAATCCGAGCGAGCGGGTCGGGCTGGATCCGCGGCCGTGATGCAGACAGCGGCGATAGGAGCGGCAGGATTGTTCCGAAGGCTGCGGGAGTTTCGGCTCGCCCACCCCCTGCTCGCCGCAGTCTGCATCCTTGGCGTGTGTGGCCTGCTCGGCGGGCCTGCCCGCGGCCAGGATGCCGCTCCTCGGGATCGCTCGGCCATCAATGCCCCCACCGGGCCCAGCCGCATGGCGGCCGACTCGCCGGTGACGTTTCCGGCATCGGGGCCGCTACCCCCGACGCATTCGCCCGATGTGTCGCAGCCCGCACAGCCATCCGAAGAGGGCGTCTTCGTCTTCGAGTCGTTGCCACTCGCGCCGCCGGAGGCGGGAACGCCAGCCGCGAAATACACGGGCCGATCAGCGGCGCAGGTCGCGGCGATCACGGGCACGCTGCCGCCGGGCGAATTCACCCCGCCGCCACACGACTGGCAGCACCTCCCGCGGACCCGCCGTCTCCTTGCCGATGGGGGCAAGCTGACGATCGTCGCCCTCGGCGACAGCATCGTGAACGACACGATGCGTTCGGGCTGGATCGGTGGGCTCCGCCACGAGTATCCGCGGACGGAGATCCGCGGGTTCGTGTGCGTCCGCGGCGGGGGCGGCTGCCACTTCTTCGGCCAGGAGGGCCGGATCGCCCGCTACGTCGTGCCGCTCAAGCCCGATCTCGTGA
Source organism: Pirellulales bacterium (assembly GCA_044236455.1). Lineage (GTDB taxonomy): Bacteria > Planctomycetota > Planctomycetia > Pirellulales > UBA1268 > CAMCQY01. The sequence goes on along the minus strand of JBIIGJ010000053.1, from coordinate 783 downwards.
TCATCGGCGGCATCAGCCGCGGCGACCGACAACTCCCCGACGGCAGCGTGCAGCGGGCCGGCATCGGCCCGATCCGTGACACGATCCAGCAGATTCGCGAGGCCCGGCCCGACGTGGAGATCCTGCTCATGACGGGCGCCTTCGGCGCGGCCGATCCGCGGAGCGACGAGGAACTGGCGGCGGCATCGCACTCGACCACGTCGCCGGAGGGCCGGGCCCTGCGGTCGTTCGCTGCCGAGGAACGGTGCGGCTTTCTCGACATGACGACGCCGTGGAGCGAATACATCCGCTCCTCTGGCCTGCATCCGCATCGTTTCTACCGCGATCGCGTGCATGCCAACGAGCACGGCGAGCAGATCCTTGCACGGATTCTGCTCGCCTTCTTCGCGGGCGCGTGACGGCTTAACGCCAGGATGGTCAATGAAGGCGGTCGGCGTGAAGCCGCTCCGCTCCACGTTCGACCTGCCCGATGCGAAGCTGATCGCGGCGGGGCATCCTGAACGGTCGTTGCTTTTCTAGAGTGTCACCCGCCGCGAACCCGGCCAGACGCCTCAACTCGCCACGGCGATTGTCGATGAGGGGGCCTTCTCGGCGGCCGCTAGGCTACTTTCCGAGCTTGATCCAACCGTAACGCATCAGGAAGACCTAAATATCCACCGAAATCACGGCATATTCCTTGAGCGGCCCCCTACGTATCGGCCGCGGCATCTCTCCCAAGGAATGACTCATGCACGACCTTCTCCACGAGCGCACAGCCCTGTTGGCTCAGCTCGCCACGACGCT
>JBIIGJ010000157.1:0-6771 GCA_044236455.1 Pirellulales bacterium | reverse complement strand
ACCAAGGGGAGCGGCTCGGTCGCATCCGCCTGCTCCATGACGACGACCGCGACGGCACCTACGATCGGGACACGATCTTCGCCGCCGACCTCGCCTGGCCGACGGCCGTGGTCGCCTGGGGCGGCGGCATCTTCGTGGGCGATGCCCCGGATCTCTTCTATATAAAGGACAACGATGGCGACGGCGTCGCCGACGAGCGGCGGAAGGTCTTCACCGGGTTTGGCACCTGGAATGTGCAGGGCCTCCTCAACTCGTTCGCCTACGACATCGATAACCGCATCCACGGCTCGGCAAGTTCCGGGGCAGGCTCGATCCGCCGCGTGAACGACAAGGGCGAGCCCGAAGGGCCCGCGGTGCCGGTGGGCGGCCGCGATTTTTCGTTCGATCCCAAAACGCTCGACTTCCGCGCGGAGACCGGCGGCGCCCAGCACGGCCGTTCGACCGACAACGTGGGCCATGTCTATGTCTGCCACAACAGCGATCACGCCATCCGCTGCATGGTCGACGACCGCTTCGTGTCGCGAAACACGTTCTTCCCCGCGCCGTCGGCCAAGGAGAGCATCGCGGTCGAAGGGCCGCAGGCGACCGTCTTCCGCATGAGCCCGGTCGAGCCGTGGCGGGTGTTGCGCACGCGGCTGCGGGCGGCGGGCATCGTGGAAGGGGGCAACGAGGCGGGGGGGCGGCCCGCCGGCTACTTCACGAGCGCCACGGGGATCACGTTTGTGCGCGGCGATGCCGTCGGCGACTTGGCCGGGATGCTCGTCATGGGCGACGTGGGGTCCAACATCATCCACCGCAAGCGGCTCGTGCCGCACGGCGCCGGCGTGCGGGCGGAACGGGTCGATCCCGAGTCGGAACTCGTCGCCTCGAGCGACATCTGGTTTCGGCCGGTGCAGTTTGCCAACGGCCCGGATGGGGCGTTCTGGATCATCGACATGCAGCGGGAAGTGATCGAGCATCCCAAGAGCCTCGATCCCCCCATCAAAAAGCATCTCGACCTCACGAGCGGCCGCGACACGGGCCGGCTCTGGCGGCTCGTCGCTGCTGGCGATGCCACCGCCGCGCGGCAGTCACGGCGTCCGCCGCCGCGGCTCTCGAAGGCCACCACTCCCGAGCTCGTCGCGGTCTTGAGTCATGCCAATGGCTGGCACCGCGACACGGCACAGCGGCTGCTCGTCGAACGGGCCGATCCCGCCGCGGTTCCCCTCCTGCAAGCGGTCGCGCGCGGTGACGCTTCTCCGGCCGTCGCGCGGGTGCATGCCGCGCATGCCCTCGCGGGTCTCGGAAAACTCGCGGTCGCCGATCTCTTGGCGATGATCCCGGCGCAGGATGCGATGGTGCGGCTCGCGGCGGTGCGGCTGGCCGAACGGCTCGTGGCGGATGGCTCGGCCGATGCGGCAGAGCTTTCCCAGGCGCTTGCCACGCGGGCCGCCACGGAGCCCGAGACACACGTGCGGCTGGCGCTGGCGACGATCGCCGGCGGCATGGCCGACGGCCCGCGGCTCGACATCCTCCGCACGCTGCTCGAGCGGGATGGCGATGATCCGTGGTGTCGCTACGCGGCGTTCACATCCCTCCGCGGCGATGCGGGGAAGATCGTCGAGGCCTGGCTCGCCGATCCGCAGAGGCTTGCCGGCAAACAGGCTGCCGCCGCGCTAGCGGGCTTGGTCGCGCAGGTCGGCCGACGGCACGACGCGGGCGAATTGGCAAGGATCGTGGCGGGCATCGACCGGCTCGCGCAGCCGCCGGCCGCCGGCGTTCCCGACAAACGACACGAGGCGACGGCGCTCTTGGGCGAACTGGCCGGGGCGCTTGCCGCCACGAACTCATCGCTTGCGAAGGTCGAGCCGGTGCCGGCGACGCAGGCGCTCGTCGATCGGCTCACCACGTTCAATCTCGCCGTCGCCACCGACCGCGGCGCCTCGGTGCCGGAACGCATCCGCGGCATCCGTGGACTCGGCCTGGGAAGCCCGGCGGCGCTCGAGAAACTGCTCGTGCCCGAGGAGCCGGCGGAAATCGTGGCGGCCGCGATTGCCACGCTCGATCGGTCGCGTGATCCCGCCGCCGGTGCGGTGATTGCGGGGGCGCTGCCCCGGCTGCCGGCCGCGGCCCGCCAGGCGGCTGCAGCGGCGCTCGTGCGGAATGCCGATCGCGCGCGGCTCCTGCTCGATGCGATCGCGGCCGGGGCGATGCCGGCGGCCGACCTCGAACGCCAGACCGCGGCGACGCTCTGGTCGTTTCCCGATGCGGCAGTCCGGTCGCTGGCGGTCGACGTGCTCGGCCCGGAGCCGCCGGCAAACCGCGAGCCGCTCGTCGTGTCGTATCGGGCGAGCCTGCCGCGGCAGGGCGATGCGGTCGCCGGGAAGGCGATCTTCCGCCAGCAGTGCGCCGCCTGCCATCGCGTCGATGGGGAAGGCCGCGAGATCGGGCCGGCACTCTCGGCGGTGAAGACCCGCGGGCCGGAGGCGTTTCTCCTGGGCATCCTCGATCCCAACCGGGAGGCGCTGCCGGGCTACCTCGCGCATGCGGCGGTCACCGGCGACGGCCGCGTCGTCACCGGCATCGTGGTGGCCCAGTCGGACGGCAGCGTGACGCTCCGCACGGCCGACGGCACCGACACCACGATCCCCCGCGACGATCTCGAATCGTTCACCAACACGAAGCGGTCGCTGATGCCCGAGGGCTTCGAGAAGACGATCGACGCGCGGGGCATGGCGGACCTGATCGCGTATCTGATGTCGGCCCCGTGAAACGCCGCGAGGCATGGCCGATCCGCGGCGTGCATCGCCACGCGTCATCCCGCCGGCTTCCGCCGGGGGCTTTTTGCGATATTCAGCCTCTATTGAGTTCGCTGGTCCATCAGTTCGTCGTCGACGAGCCGTTCGTCCGCGGGATTCGGTACGAGGAAGTAGGTCGCCTCTCCGTCAGGATCGGGGAACTCGGTCAGCGTCAGCTCCATGGTGGGCTTGGCGTGCGGATAAAAATCCCCCGGACGCCAGGCCTTCACGCGGCAGGCGACGCCGTCCGGCCGGATCGTGTCGTCCGGGATCGGTCCCTCGATCGACGAGGGATCGAGCACGAGCAGCCGCAGGTCGACGCTTTCGATTCCCTTCACGTCCTTGTTCCGCGACCGGCTCAGGCAGAAGACCTGTGGCCCGCGGGCCACGGCCGCGCGGCCGGCCTGCGCCACGCGGCCCTTCACCAGACGCCAGGGCATCGGCATCTCGAGCGTCACGCGGTCTCCCGCCCGCCACGTGCGTGTGATCGCGAAGAACCGGTCGCCGGCAGGGTCGGTCGCCGTGGCTCTTTCATCGTTGACCGCGACCGTTGCCCCCTGGCACCAGCGGGGGATCCGCAGCCGCAGCGGAAACTCGGCGGGCTGCGTGGGATCGACCGTGATCACGACGCGGCCCGACGCGGGATAGTCGGTCTCCTGACGGATCACGACCTTCACTTCATCAAGCAAGAGCGACGCCTGCGAAGACGCGTAGAGATTGACGGCCACGCCCCCGTCGGTCTGGTAATAGACGAGGCTCGGCAGCTCGGCCACGATGCGGCGGTAGTTGCAGGGGCAGCAGTAGGTATCGGTGCCGTAATAGGCACGCGGGCCGTCGAACGGCGTGTAGTAGCGGATGCGGCGACCGTCGGGCGACTGGGCCGCGAAGAGCGCGTTGAAAATCGCCCGCTCCATGATGTCGCCGTAGCGACCGTCGCCGTCCCGCCGCAGGCAATCATCCATCCCCCGCAGGAGATAGCCCGTTGCGCAGGTCTCGCCGAGGTTGATCGTGCCCTGCTGCGTATCGTGCCAGCATTCGTGATCGCCGCAGGCCCCGGTGATGACCAGACCGTTCTGCCGGGTGAGAAACTCGACCGCCGTGCGGAGTTGCGCGAGCAACCGGTCGTCGGTCGCACGGTCGGGCTCGATCCGCCGCAACAGTGTCTGGGCCATCGCGTGGTCGACGAAGGCGTAGGCATGGCCGTCGACCTTGCCAAAACGGCCGCGGACGACCGGCAGGTTCCACTGGGGCAGCCGGCGGTCTTCGACGACGAACTGCCGATACCGGGGATCGCCCGACGCCGCCGACAGCCGCAGCAGGGCGAAGTCGAGCCCCGTGGTGGCGGTATCGTTCGACACCGTTTGATCGCCCAGATCCCTGGCTGGCTGGCTGCGGAGCCGCTCCATGACGAGGTCGGCGATCTTCGTGGCGGCCGCGAGCGAGGGCTTTTCGCCGAAGAGGTTGAAATCGCTCGTGAGCCCATGGATCAGGTACGCCATTTCGTGCGTGTCCCAGAGCCTCCAGATGCGGCTCTCGGGCACGTTGATGCCGAGGTAGCCATCGGGCTCCTGCGTGGCGATCGCCGCGGCGACCGTCCGCTTCTTGAGGTCGAGCACGCGGGCGTCGCCGGTGTGGGCGGCCATGTGGACGAGGCTGTCGATCAGCATCCCTAAGCCGATGAAGCCGCCCTTGTGTTTGCGGTCGATGAAGGGCTGGATGAAGTCCCGATCGATGTTGATCGCCAGCAGGTTGTTGTCGACGGTGACACCGATCCGCCGACCGATCTCGCCCCCCAGCCTGACCGTGCCCGGCTCCAAGGGAATCAAGGGCTCCGCGGCACCACTCTCGCCGGCGACGAGGAGCCCGACAGCGCCGCAACAAACGAGAGCCGCCAGGCAACGCCGGGGGGCCGCTCCCAGCCATCGGTCACGAGATAGGAAACGCATCGAAGACACTCCTCTGGCAGATCGCGGATAGAAATCACGGCCCGGGCCGCCTCGAATCAGGGCCGCTGCTTGGTGGTCATCGACTTGAGATAGGCGGTTGGCGACACGCCCTCGAATCGTTTGAAAGATCGAGAGAGTTGGAACTCGCTCGAATAGCCGAGCCGGCGGGCCACCTCTCTCACGGTGAGCCGCTCGTTGACGAGCAGTTTCTTGGCGGTCTCGATCTTCACTCGCACGATCGTGCGATGGGGCGACTCGCCCGCGAGGGGCGAATAGGCATGGGCGAACGCCGAGGGGCTGAGTCCGGCGTGCCCTGCGAGCTGGGCCACCCGGAGCGGTTCGTCGATCCGCGAGCGGATGTAGCGATCGATCCGCGCGACGAGATCGCCGGCGCTGGCGGGCTCGGAAGACTCCCGCACCAGCCGCAGCCGCGATTCGAGGCCCTGCGACGTGGCGACCAGTCCGATCAGGTCGAGAAACGCGGCCTGGGCTCGCAGTGCATAACCGGGCCTGCGGTAGTGCACGTGCTGGCTCACCTGCCGCAAGTGGTTGGCGAGCAGTTGATCGGGATCGAGCAGGTGGCAAAAGCCGTCGTCGGCGGTGAGTTCGACAAACGCCTGTTCGAGCTTGCCAGAGAGCGAGAAGATCACCCACGACTCATGCTGCGAACCGGCCTTCGACTGCCACTCGTAATACCGCAGCTTCGGCCGGTACAGAGCGACGGTGCCGGCCTTGCGGGTGAACGTGTCACCAGTGCCGACACGTTGCCGCTGGTCGCTGTGGATGATGTCGAGCACCCAGCCCGGCCACCGCGACGGCACCCAGCGGGTTTTGGGAAATGGCGTGAGGCCGTCGTTGGCCGACATCAACACGGCTTCGAGCCGCTGGTCCTGCGGGGAGAGGTGGCCGCCGAGTCGCATGAGAGCCCGAGCAGAAAGGGTCATTGTGGAAAGGTCAAATCCACGACGACTCGGAGTGTACCCAAGGAAACGGTGCCAGGCACCGTTTCCTACCAACGCATCCCAAGTGTTTCCGCCTCCTCTGCGCAGCAGGATTTGATATGCCCGGCAGCAGGTTTTGCCATGGCCCGCGGGTCACCGAGACGTAAACTATGACTGGGCGGAGCGGGACACTCGCAAAAGACGAAGGAAAGGCAGGCGTCAGCCATGGCAAACAGCGGAAAGCAAAAAGCGGAAAAGCAGCGGGGTTTACCCTAGTTGAACTCTTGGTGGTGATCGCGATCATCGGTACGCTCGTGGGCCTACTCCTGCCGGCGGTTCAGGCGGCGCGGGAGGCGGCCCGTCGAAACAGCTGCGCAAACAACCTCAAACAGATCGGACTCGCGCTCCACAACTACCACGACGCCCGGAAGGCTTTTCCGTGGGGCGGGAGCACGGGTGCGGATTTTGTAAACGGGCCAAATACTGGGAACCATGGATTCAATTGGCGCGTATGGATTCTTCCCTTCAACGAAGAGACCACGCTCTGGGATCAGCTCGCAGCCCTCGACCCCACCACTGCTGGCTGCAGTTCGACGACGTGGAAGAATCTCTCCCAGCATCAGACACAGATCGCGTGGCTGCGCTGTCCGAGTGAGATGCAGCCAATGATCAGGGCTGGCTATACCGGATCGTATACTCCGCAAAGTGCGGCTCGGGCCAACTATGTCGCCAGCGCTGGCCCTGTTGCCGGATACCCGGGCGCTCCTCAGGGGTGTGGCCTCTGCCTCTCCAGCCAAGCGAACTGCCTCTGCACCAACCAAGATGGGCACCACTTCGCTTCCCGGGACCCTGCCGGCGGATCAGGAATGTTTGCCCTTCGGAAGACCTTCATAGCGATGCACAATGTGACCGACGGCGCGTCGAAGACGCTCTTCGTGGGTGAGTGCAAGCTCGGGACGACGGCCACAAACGGAGGAGCATTTCAGTGGATGGATCCTGACCTGCCCCCCTTAAACAGCACCACTTCCAGAGAGAGAATCTGGGGGTGGAGCAAACCAAGGGAGGCAACCAATGCCACGCGGAAAGAAGGAACTGGCTGAGCAGATC
>JBIIGJ010000156.1:0-6795 GCA_044236455.1 Pirellulales bacterium | reverse complement strand
TTCGACGCGCGGGCGATCGTGTCGGGCAGGCCGGCGGAGGTGCGTGGCCGTGGACTCGATCTGCAGGGGCCGCTCATCGACTTTGATCGGGGCCGGAATCGGCTGACCGTGGATGGCGCCGGGAGGCTGAAGGTGCCGGTGGCCGCCGGCGCGGGCGGGTTCGAGTCGTTCGGATTCACCGGCGGCATGACGCCGTCGCCCGTTGCAGCAACGCCGCCGCTGCCGGCCGTGAATGGTCAGGCTGCCGCGGCCCCCGGCTCGCTCGACGTCAACTGGCAGGGCCGGATGGATTTCGACGGGCTCACCGCCCGCTTCGTCGACCGGGTGGTCACCGCCAGCGGTGGCACGACCGTGCGGGCCGGCTCCCTCGACGTGGTCTTCAACAGACCGGTCGAATTTGCCGCGGGCCGGCCGCAGCCTGCGGTGCGGCCCGACGTGGCCCGGATCGCCTGCGGCAGTGGCGTGCGGATCGAGAGCGAGTCGGCCGCGCAGGATGGGGCGAAGTCGATGGAGCAGCTCTTCGTGCGTGACCTCGTCATCGACCGCACCACGGGGAATGTGACAGGCACGGGCCCCGGACGGCTGGCGAGCACTCGTTTCGGGCAGGCGCCGAACATGTCGCTGCCGGCCGGACCGCAAACGCCCGGTGCGGCACCGATCCAGCCGGCCCAGTCTCGGCCCGACGAGCTCACCTACTTGGGCGTCGATTTTCAGCGGGGCATGCGAGGCAACATCAACAGCCGCGTGATGGAATTCCATCAGCGGGTCGAGGCGATCTCAGGGCCGGTTGCCAAGTGGGGCGACTCGCTCGACCCGCACGCGGCGGCGGGCCTGCCGCCACGGGTCGTGACGATCTCAAGCGACGTGTTGGGAGTGGGCCAGGCACCGCCGGCGCCAGGTCAGAAGCGGAGCTCGATCGAACTGGCCGCCGGCGGCAACGTGCTCGTGGAAGGGGAATCGTTCACGGCACGGAGCGCCCGACTCACCTGGAGCGAGGCGAAGGACCTGCTTGTCTTCGAGGGAGACGGTCGCAGCGATGCGCAGCTCTACCGGCAGGTGAAGGTGGGCGCGGCGACATCGAGCGCTTCGGCTGGAAAAATTCTCTACTGGCGGGCGCTCAATCGGGTCGACGTCGACGACGCCCGGTATCTCGACATGGATCAACTCAATGCCGGCGCCGCTGGTCTCCGCGCACCAGGCCTCGGCGCCACCGCGCCGGCGAAGCCCGTCAGCCGGCCGGTGCCGGGCACGTAGAAGGGGCGCTACCTGGGGAGTGCGAGCACCTGCCCCTGCGATTCGAGCAGGCCCCGGAGCGAAGGATAGTCGACATCCTGCACGGCGGAGCCGGCGCGGGCCGCGAGCACCGCAGCGTTTGCGGCGGCATCGCCGAGGAGCATGAACACGGGCTCCATGCGCGCCGAGCCATACGCGATGTGGCTCGATGACAGGCAGACGGGCACGAGCAGGTTTGTGCACTCCGCCCGCTTCGGCACGAGCGACCCGTAGCCGATCTGGTAAGCCTGTTTCGGGTGCACGCCGATGTCGCCCTCGTTTTGCACGGTGCCTTCGGGCGTCACATAGCGGCGGACGTTGTGCGAATCGAGCGTGTAGGAGCCCATGCCGATCGGCTTCTTCACGTCGCGGTGCCCCAGGCACTCGTGCTCCGTGAGCACGTCGTCTCCGAGCATCCGCCGGGCCTCGCGGATGTAGAGCTGCGGCGACCAGTGGCCGTTGTCGGCATACTCGTCCCTGGGGAGGCCCCAGGTCTGCATCTTCGTGCGGATGTCGGCCGGCACGCGGTCGTCGTGCGAGAGAAACCAGAGCAGCCCCAGCTGATACCGGGCGTGGTCGGCGACGATCTCCCGTCGCCGTTCGTGCGACGCCTCGGGGTAATCGTAGTTCGCGCCGATGTTGTCGAAGCTGAACGGGCCGTGGTTGTTGGTGTCGGTCTTACGGTTGGGGATGGCGTCGAACTTATGGAAGACGTCCCGCCAGCCGGCGGCGAACGTCCGCGCGAGCAGCTCATACGTGCCCGGGTCGTAGCCCGCAGGCTTTTCAATCGGCACACGGTTGTCGGGATGGTCGGTGAGGCACATGCGGAAGCAGTAGGCCTGCACGCGGGCGTCGCCCTCGCCGCGGGTGCCCGGCGGATCGGCGGAGATCAGTGGGAGGAGGCCACTGGCGGGATTGCCCGGCTGCTTGAACGGATCCACCGGCATCTTCCAGTGGTGCTGGTGGTGGAGGATGCCCACCTGGTTGCCGTTCCATTCTTCCCCGTAGACCGCATTCGCCTCGCGGCCCACGTGATACTTCACGCCGGCGGCCGCCATCAGGTCGCCCTCGTAGGTGGCATCGATGAACACCTTCCCCGTGAATCGCCGCGCTGGTTTCGACGGCCCGGCGAGCGCCGTGATCGCCACGATCTGCAGCCCCGCGCCGGCCTCGTCTCGCGGCCCGATCTCGACTCCCTTCTCGCGGTCGAGCAGGGCACCACGGACAACCTCGACGCCATGCTCCTCGAGCCACTGGTCGAAGATCCGTTCGGCGACGTGCGGCTCGAAGAGCCACATCGAGTGGTCGCCCACGTCGCTCTTCTTCACGCCCTGCCCGAGCGCGGCGAACGACTCCCGCGGCTGCCATTTCCACGCCTCGGGCGACTGGTAATGCTTCCAAACGCGGCGATAAAAGTCCCTCGCGAGGCCGCCGATGGCTCGCGTGTTGCCGCTGTCGGTGTAGCCGAGGCCGCCGCTCGAAAGCCCGCCGAGATGCCTGTCGGGCGAGACGAGCACCACGCTTGCGCCGAGCATCGCCGCACGGACGGCCGCCACCACCGCGCCGCTCGTGCCGCCGTAGATCACGACGTCGTGTTGCTGGCCCTGGTTGACAGCCGAGCCAGACGCAGAAGGGGGGCTAGCCGCCTTGTTTTTCCGCCACGACATGGGAGCGGCCGGGTAGGCATCGAACTGGTCGCCCTTGCCGAGCACCCGCGGGTCCTGCTGCTCATGCAGTGCCGCCATCAGCCTCGACTCGAGCTGTTCGCGTGTGGCGGCATGCGATGGATCACCGGCGAGGTTCTTCAGGCAGTCAGGATCGGTGGCGAGGTCGTAGAGCTCATCGGGCGGCCGCTTGCCAAAGCAGAGCTGCCAGTATCGATCCTGCTCGCCAGCTGCAGCGATCAATTCCTTGGTCGGGCCGGCATCGGTATCGGAAAGCCCACGATCTGGATCGCAGCAGGGCCAACGGTCGGGCGCGAAGTTTTTCACGTAGAGGTGGTTCGCCTCGCGGATGCCCCGGGCGGGGTAGCCGAGGCCGGATGGCGTGCCGGGCCGCCCCCCCTGGTCGTTTCGCTCGCGGCCGATGATAACCCGCTCGCGGCCGGTGGACTCCGGTGATGACGAGTCATTCTTCCTACCGCTGCGCAGCAGGTCGACGAAGCTGCGGCCCGAGATCGGCGCCATGCCGGTGTCTTCCGGCTTCAGGCCAAACAGCTCGAGCAGTGTCGGCGCGAGATCGACGAAGCTCACGAACTCGGTGACCCGTCGCCCGGCCTGCCCGCCCGCGCTCGGCCACCGCACGATCAGCGGCACATGATGCGCCGCTTCGTAACAGTGCCCCTTCACGCGGGGAAACGGCATGCCATGGTCCGACGTGACGATCACGACCGTGTTGTCGGCGTTGCCGCTCGACTCCACTTCTGCAAGCAACGTGGCCACCTCGGCGTCGAAGGCTTCCACGCGGGTCGCGTAGTCGAGCATGTCGCGGCGGACGATCTCGTCGTCGGGCCAGTAGCCGGGCACGTGGTCGATGTCGGAGGGCTTCTTGCCGGCGGCGAGGCCCGCGTCGCGTGCGTAGGGACGGTGGGGATTGAAGCTGCCAAACCAGAAAAACGCCGGTTTTCCCTCGGGCAGCGATTTCAGAAAGTCTGCATATCGCACCGCCGCCTCGTTCGATCTGCCGCGCCGAGGTGGCCCGATGCCCCAGGTGCGGTCGGTGCCATCCGCCGTCTTCGCGACACCCGGGCCCCAGAACTTTCCCGCGGCGCCCACGGCCACCCCTGCATCGGCGAGTGCCTCGGTGAAGGCCTTGTATTCAGGCGGGAAGAACGGATTGTGGTTGGCCGCGGCCGCGAGCTGCCAGGGATAGCGGCCGGTGAGGATCGCCGCCCGCGACGGCGAGCACTTCGCCGTGGGTGTGTAGGCTCGCTCGAACGTGACCCCTTCGCGGGCAAGACGGTCGATCGTGGGCGTCTTCGCCCACGAGCAGCCGTAGGCTCCAAAGTGGGGCGACGCATCGTCGGCGATGCAGAAGAGCACGCGGACGGGCGGCCGCGGCTCGGCCGCGACGGCCCCGCATGCCAGCCCAGCCAAGAGGCAGGCGATCAGATGTCTCATTGAGACTCATCCTGTCGAGGGTTGTGGTCAGTCGGCGATACGTCCAAGAGCATCTCCACGACCGGCTCGACCCATTCCTTGTTCCACGAGTGTGTGGCCTTGATGTCGGCGCGGAAGGCCTGTTTTACGCCGAGCGCGTCAGCCAGTTCGTGAAAGGCTTCGGTGTGGGACGGTCCGTCGTAGGGAAACCGCGGATCGCCATTGGTGCCGAAGGACGCCTTCCCTGTGATCACCAACCGCGGCTTGTCTTGAAACTCCCCGGCATGCTGCCGCAGCAGGGCCGTGGGCAGGTGCGTGGCCATCGAATCCGGGGTGCCGAAATGCCTGCCCGTCTCCCAGATGCCAAACTGCTTCTCCGTGAACATAAGCGGGGCGTCCCAGCTCGCCGCGGCGCCGAATGCGTCGCCATGCCTGAGCATGATCGATAAGGCCCCCCAGCCCGACTTGCTGAATCCGAGCAGGAGTCGGCCGTCCGGTCCTTCCGCCGTGCGATAATGCGACTCGACGAGCGGCAGCACGACCTTCATCAGGTGGTCTTCGTGCCGTGTCTTCGGGTCGGTGGCGTGGTTGCCATACCAGGGCGTCGTATCGAACGTAGGCGCGACGCAGATCAGCCGATGGCGGTTGTGCAGGCCGATTTCGCGGATCACCTTCAGCCCGTCGCCCCACCGCCGCTGCTCGCCCGGCTCGACCGGCAGCACGTAGAGCACGCGAAACCTCGTCGTGCCATCGTTGGCATAGGCATCCGGCAGGAGCACCTCGACGAGGTTCGTTCCCGAAAGGTACGGGCTTTCGATGCGGTGCTGCCAGATGCCGCGCTCGGCCATGAACACCGGGATGGTGTCGTCTGCTCCTGCGAGCCCAGGCGCCGCGAAGGCAAAGAAGGCCACCACGGCCAGCCGAAGCAAAAAGGGGACGCAGCTCATTTCTCTATCATAAGGCATCGCGATCATCACCGGGGGACGAAAAGAGCTGCGTCCCCTTTTATTGGCCCACGCGGGTGGGGGCGGGGTGGCCTTCGCGCAGGTGATAGAACGCGCCAGTGCGGGGCACATCGACGCTAGATCCGCCGAAGCCGGGCACCTTCACCTCCACCGCCTTGCGGTCTTCGCGGGGCGACTGCACGTAGAGCAGCCACTCGCGGTCGGGCGACTGGCCCAGTTCGTAGGCGAAGGCCCAGACCTTGATGACCGCGTCTTCGTCATCGTGGTTCGCCTGGAAAGCGACCTGATGCCCCTGCGGCCACTTCGCGAAGGACGGATTGATGGGCACGGTCAATTGATGGAAACGATCCTGTTTCTTCCATAGTTCAAGCCAGGGGCCGACCTTTCCCGACTTGTCGAGGTCGGTCAGCTCCCAGAGGGGATGCTTCACGCCCGTCGCGGTCTCGTAGTCCGGGTTGACCACGAGCGTGCCCTTGCGCCAGAACCGCGTGAGCACGGGATCGGTCCACACCCGGTCCACGGCCCGCATCAGCGTCTGCCACTGCCGGACGACCTGGCCGTTGAAGTCGCCCCAGCCGAACTCGCGGATGATCCGCGGCCGCGTGAGCCAGAGGGCGGCATTGCAGAGCCCCTCGTAGCGTTCCATGTAGTTGTGGAAATAGACCTTCGACCCCTGGGCGATCGGCTTGAAATGGGCGTTGATGAGAATCGGCCCGCCTTGCAGCGTCCCCACGGGAATGACGGCTTTCCCCTCGGCATCGGCGCGGACGTCCGCGGCGGCGCTATACACTTGGAGTTTGAAGGGGGTCGAATTGCTACAGGTCACCGCCAGGCCGGCCAACGGCTCCTTGCCGAGCTTTACCTTCACCGGTTCGACAGTCATCCACGACGCGCCATCGGTGGAATAGGACGGCACGACATCATCCCCCTTGCGCTCGAGCCGCAGCCATTTGGTGGCGGCATTGATCTTGTCGGTGACGAGCGTGAACACCGCCCGCTGCTCTTTATCGCGCCGAAGAATCAAAAACACCCGCGTGCCCCGCTGGCAGAGCATGACGAACGGGGCGCCGGGGGCGTCGGACGCCCGGATCATGACCCCGGCCGCCGCCGTGCCTTCCACCTTGGACTGCTTCTCATCGATCTCCTTCTGGAGCGCCGCCGCGGCGGGATCGGCATAGTCGGCGCCGGGTGTGTTGGGCACATACGCGGTCGCGGCCGGCCGCATTGCGGCGACGGGATTATCCATCGCCTTCACCCGGGCAGACACGGTGCCGTCTTCTGGCAGGGGGCGATAGAGGTAGTGAAAGCCATCGGGCTTCGCCGACCGTTGATCAAACCCCTGGCCCGCTCCTGTCACCGTATAGACGCCGTCGGCGAAGGCTGCCTTGCCGGGAAGGCCCACCGATCCGATATCGGCGGAGGATGCGAAGAGGCCGATGCCGCCACCGGCCTCGCCCGGC
>JBIIGJ010000155.1:0-6817 GCA_044236455.1 Pirellulales bacterium | reverse complement strand
ACTTCGACGACTATAAGGCAGAGGTGCTGCCGCACGAGAAGCTCGAAATGGTCGACGCGCTCAAGGCCGCCGGCCATCAGGTGGCGGTGATCGGCGACGGTGTCAACGATGCCCCGGCCCTCGCGGCAGGTGACGTGTCGATCGCGATGGGCGCCGCCGGTAGCGACGTAGCCATCCATTCGGCGAGCATCGCGCTGCTCAACAGCAACCTCAACCGCATCCCCTTCCTCATCGATCTGTCGCGCAAGACGATCGCCGTCATCCGCCAGAACATGGTCATCGGCGGGTTGTTCATCCTCGCCTTCCTGGCGCTCGCCGCGGGGGGGTATGTCTCCCCCGTGCTGGCGGCCCTGCTCCACGTCGTCAGCGGGCTGGCCGTCGTCTTCAACTCGGCGCGGCTCGTGCGGTGCGGTGAGGATCTCGAACTGGCCGAGGCAGGCAGCCCGGGCCGGTAGGGTCGAGCGATTCTTGCCCCGCTACCCCACGTCGCGAGTCTGAAAGAGCATCACGGCGACGCTCATCGCCGCGCCCACGAGACAGGCTGCGTAGAGAGTCACGGTCGCGAGATAGCCAAGCGTCATGGTGCTCCCCTGCGTGAGCGCGTCGGCCGGCCAGAAAAACTGGAGGTTGGGCACGATTGCCGCCAGTGGCTCAAGCCACGTGCGGCCGCCGACTGCCGCCGAAAGGAAATATTCGCCCACGAGGCCGACGAGAAACATCCCCACGCATACCAGCAGCGTCGGGATCTGCCCGAGCCGCGTCGAGGCGGCGATGGCGATCGCCGTGAGGACGAAGATCGCCTCGAATACGAGCGCCAGGCCGATCGCCAACTGCGGATCGAAATCGGTGCCCAGGCTCTGCAGTCGCCACGTGCGGCTGATGCATGACACGAGCCCCCAGGCCACGGTCGCCAGCACGGCGCCAACGATGGAAAACGTTGCCGGAAACGACCAGCGATAGAGATAGTTGGCCAAGCCCGCGATGAGGAATGTCAGTCCGACCGCCAGCAGGCCGAACGTGACGACCGGAGGATCGAAGATGTCTTCCGCCCGCACGCTCGACTGCACGCGGTGGCGAACCGTGAGCAGGAAGACTATGGCGAGCAACCAGTAGGCGGTGGCGATCGCCGCGGCCACACCCAGGAATTTCCCCACGACCACCTGCGGTCGTGGAACCGGCTTGCTGACCACCGTCAATACCGTCTTGTTCTCGATCTCCCTGGACAGCACGCTCGTAGCGGTGAAGGCCGCCATCAGGAGGCCGGAGAGAAAGAGCGTGCTGAGCCCGAGATCGATGAGCAGCTTGTTGTCGTCCTCGAGCGTGTAGCCGGCGATGTTGACGTTCAGGACCAGTGCCAGCAGAGCCGCGCAGATCAGCACCGCCTGGACGGGCTGCCGGATCGACTCGAGAAACGCGTTGCGGGCGATCGTAAAGAGGGGCATGGCTTTCCTGCAGGGAGCAGAGACCAAAAGACCTGTTTTACGCGATTCGACACGTCGAGGGCGAGGTTTGTAAGAATTATGTGAGCGGTGGTGGGCCGTCTGTCACGAGCTTAAACTCGGCTGGAGAGCTGTCGAGACGCTTCAGGCGAGACGCTCAAAACAGATACTCTTCCCAGGACTTTGCCATGCCTCCGGGCGTGACTGAAAAAAGCAGGACGGCCGCCATCAATGATGCGATGGTATTCCGCCGTGCCGTGACGGCCGCCAGTGCGGGGTTTTTGATTCAACTCGCCCTGCTGGTGGCGACGGGCCTGACGGCCCTGTGGGGGGACAGCCAGGCACTGTATGCCGCGGCATGGCACATGCTTGGCGGCCTGCCGATCTGGATCATCCTGGTGCTGATTTATCAGCAGCACGAGAGCGAGCGGGTGCAACGCCTGGCTGCCGAGAAGCTTGCCGATGGCGGTCGGGATACTGCCGCCATCTTCGGCAACCTGAGCGACGATCTTGACGCTGCCCGCGGCCGGCTGGAACGGCTCTATCGTTATGGTCTGCCGATCGTCAGCGGCATCGTCGCGGTCTATCTCCTCGCCGCCGGCGGCACGCTGCTCGCTTTCCGACTGAGGGGCTCTGCTGGCGTCGGGGCGGCGAACGGGTTGGCGGCAGGCTGCGAGCCGGTGGGGCTGATGTTCGTGACGGCGGCGATCGCCTTCGCGGCATTCGTCAGTGCCCGCTGGATCAGCGGCTACGCCCGACAGCGGGCCTGGCAGCTGCTTCGCGGTGGCGCAAGCTACCTGATGAGTTGTTTCGTGATCGCGCTGGTGCTTTTTGTCGGTGCGGCAGTCGTGGCGGTCGCCGACGACGCCCAGGTATTCGGCTGGCTGGCGGTCGTCATTCCCGGCGTGATGATCTTGGTCGGTATCGAGATCCTGTTGACGTCCTTGCTGGAATCATACCGCCCCAGGGTGCCGGGCGAGATTCCGCGTCCGGCGTTCGACAGCCGCATGCTTGGTCTGCTGACGGCGCCTGAATCGCTTGGTCGCGTCGTGGCCGAGACGATCAGCTACCAGTTCGGCGTCGAGGTGTCTCGCAGCTGGCTCTATCAGCTGCTCGGCAGTGCTGTCACGCCACTGTCGATCCTCGGAATCGGCGTCCTCGTTGGCCTGAGTTGCCTCACGATCGTCGGACCCGATGAGCGCGGAATGACGCTCCGCTTCGGAGCGATGGCGGGCGAGCCGCTGCCACCTGGGCTGCATGTCAAGCTGCCCTGGCCGATCGAGACGACGGAGATGCACCCGTTGGGCCAGGTGCAGCAGATCCTGGTTTCGAGTGACCTGACAGGCCGCTCGAGGAACGCGGAGGCGATCCTCTGGACGACCGACGGCGACCAGGTCGCCGCACTTGGACAGGAGGACTTTCTAACGGCGCCGGGCCGCTCGACCGATGGGCTCGACACGGCGGGGGTGTCGCTCGTCTCGGCGGACGTGATCGTGCAATACACCGTTGGCGACCTCCGGCAGTTCGTCCTCGGCTCGGTGGATCACCGCAAGACGCTCGGGCTCGTGGCTCAACGGGAGGTGTCACAGTATTTTGCCGCCCACGACATCGACGAACTGCTCGGTCCCGGCCGCAGCACGGCCGGGGCAGCGCTGCAGCGGTCGCTCCAGGAACGGCTCGACGCGATCAATCTGGGTATCCACGTCGTCAACGTCGCCGTCACCGCACTGCATCCGCCGATCGGCCAGGTCTCCCGCGCGTTCCATTACCAGATCGGAGCCATGCAGTCGAAGGAGACCGCGATTCAGTTGGCCCGCAAGGACGCCGTCCAGAAACTTGCCAAAGTGGCCGGATCGGTGGAATTGAGCCTGAAGATCGACGCTGCGATCCAGCGGCTTGACGCCCTTCGTGCAGCCGGTGGCACGCCGGACGTGACGGCCGTCGATCAAGAGATCGACACGCTGCTCTCCTCGGCCCGCGGCGAGGCGGCGGAGATGGTCCACAAAGCGCGGGCCTACCGCTGGCGCAAGGCCGTCGGGGAACGGGCCAGCAGCGAACGGTTTTCCGGGGAACTGCTCGCCTACCAGGCTTCGCCGGTCTACTACCGCACGCGACGGTTTCTCGAGGTGCTCGCCGCCGGCCTCACCGGCCGCCGGAAGTTCGTGATAGCCGGTGACCCTGGCGACGCCCCCGTGTTCCGCATGGACTTCAGCGACCCGACTTCCGCCATCGATACGCTGCTCGCAGAATAAGTGTCTCGAGCACCGCCTCCCGATCACCCGATTCCCTGCCACTTCCAGACTCCCTGATTCCTCAGAGTGAACCATTTTCCCGTGAAGAACTCCTTCGTCATCCTCGTCGGCGTGCTCCTTGTCGCCCTCCTGCTCTCGCACATGTTTCTCTACCAGGTCCGCTACGACCAGGTGGCCGTCCGAACCACCTTCGACAAGGCTGACGAGTCGAGTATTCAGGAGGCGCCGGGCCTCAAATGGCGCTGGCCCTGGCCAATCAACAAAGTCGCGCTCTACTCGAAACGACTGCAGATTCTTGAGGACAAGATCGAGGAACTCCAGACCGCCGACGGCAAGAGCGTGATCGTGCGGACCTACCTGACCTGGCGGATCGCCGACCCGTTGAGCTTTTACGTCACACTCAAGGACCCCGACGAGGCCAACCGGCAGCTCTCCTCCCGCCTCCGCGAGATCCGCGGCCTGATCAGCCGGTATCAGTTCGACGAGCTCGTCAACGTGGACCGCGAGAAGCTCAAGCTCGCCACGATCGAGCAGCAGGCGACTGAGGCGCTCAGTGCTGGCCTCGAGCAGGCCGGCTACGGTATCCGGGTGGAGAGCGTCGGGATCCACAAAATCATCCTGCCGGAGTCCACGACCCAAAAGGTCTTCGAGACGATGATCGCCGCACGGGAGCGGCTCGCCGAAAATGCCCTGCAGGAGGGGCAGGCACAGGCCTCCGCAATCCGCAGTGAGGCCACGAGCGCCCGCGATCGCATCCTCGCCTTCGCGGAGCGGCGAGCGCAGGCCATCCGCTCGCAGGGAGACCGTGAGGCGGCCGTGCACTACGAAAGCTTCGCCAAGAACGAGGAGTTTGCGATCTTCCTACGGAAGATCGAGGCACTCGGAAAGATGCTCGATCACAACACGACATTCGTCCTGTCGGCCGACAGCCTCGGCATCCTCGACTGGTTCAACAAGGATCCGGCCGCGGCTGCCAGCCCCACCACTCCGGCGCCGCGCTGATGCAGGAACCATCCATGAACGACATCGACGCCACGAAGCCCTCGGACGCTCCCCCGGCACTCGATCCGGCTCAGCAGTCGCTGGCCGAGGCGTTGCGGGTGAGCTTCGCGATCCTCAAGCTCGCGATGCTCGGCCTGCTCGTCGCCTACCTTTTCAGCGGCACCTTCTCGGTCGGATCCAACGAAGTGGCCTTGCGGCTGCGGTTTGGGGATTACGTCGGCGACCCTGGCAACCGTGTGCTCGAGCGAGGCACCTATCTGGCGGCTCCCTTTCCGATCGAGCAGATCGTGAAAGTCGACACCCGGCCGGCCACGCTCGTGCTCGACCGGGAGTTCTGGTTCGAGACGACCGATCGAGACAGCGGCATGACCCGCACCCAGCTGCAAGGTCAGAAGGCTATGCCACTCAATCCGCTTCGCGACGGCTCGCTGATCACCGGCGACTCAAGCATCGTCCACGCCAAGTGGACGCTCACCTGGCGGGTTGCCGAACCGGTCGCCTTCCTGACGAATGTCGGCTCCCGCCCGGTGGCAGAGAAGATCGTTCGTCTGGTCGCCCAACAAGGCATCGTGCAGTCGGTGGCACAGCTGGCCGCGGACGACATGCTGCGGGGCATCGTCAACCGCACGCTCGCCGTCGGGATCATGCAACAGCGGCTCGACTCAATGCGAACCGGGCTCACGATCGATCAGCTCACGCTCGACAAGGTGTCGGCACCGATGCGGGTGGCCGGCAGCTTCGACGCCGTCACAAGCGCCGAGAGCGACCGCGCCGGTCGGATTGTGACGGCCCAGCAGGAACGGTCAAAGGTGCTCGGTGAGACCGCCGGCGAGGGAAGCGGTCCGATCCTCGAACTCGTGACGTCCTATGAACGGGCCGTGGAAGCGGGCGACAAGACGGAAGCCGCCCGCATCCAGGAGCAGCTCGATGCGGCTCTCGTCGATCTCAGGCTCGGGGCCGTCGCGATCGGCGGCGAGGTGGCCCGGATCATCAGCGGTGCCAAGACCTACCGCACGCAGATCGTCGAGCAGGTCGCCTCGGAGGCGCAGGCCTTCACGCAGCTTTTGCCGCAGTACCAGCGGAATCCCCGACTCGTGCTCGCCAAGCTCTGGGAAGACGCCCGCGAACGGATTTTGACGGGCGACGTCGAAACCTTCTACACGTTCCCTGGACAGCTCGAGCTGCAGCTCAACCGGGATCCCGAACTGCAGAAGGCTCGGCAGAAGGAGCAGTTGCGGTCGCGCAAGCGGGCGCAGCAGGAAGCCGAGCGAAACCGCTGACGGATGCCCTACCCAATGGAGTGGCGATGGTAACGACCCCACGAGACGACGCGCCGATCGACATCGCCTGCGCCGGCGTCACGAAGACATTTTGCGATTTTTGGATGCGGCCTCGGGTGCGGGCCGTGGAGAACGTCGACCTCGAGGTGCGGCGCGGGCAAATCTATGGCCTGTTGGGCCCCAACGGGTCGGGCAAGAGCACGACGATCAAGATGCTGCTGGGGCTCCTCCAGCCGACCTCCGGCAGGATCGCCGTTCTCGGCAAGCGGCCCAAGGACGTCCAGATCAAGAAGAGCATTGGCTATCTCCCGGAAGAGTCATATCTGTACCGGTTCCTGAGCGGCCGGGAGACACTCGACTACTACGGCCGGCTGTTCCGACTGGAGCGGAAGGCCCGCCGTGAGCGAATCGACATGCTTCTGGAAATGGTCGGCCTCGAAGCGGTGCAGGACCGGCCGGTCGGCGAGTACTCCAAGGGTATGCAGCGCCGGATCGGCCTCGCGCAGAGCCTGATCAACGATCCCCAGCTGCTCATCCTCGACGAGCCGACCAGCGGCATGGACCCGGTCGGAGCCCGGCAGATCAAGGATCTCATCGCTACCCTCGCCGCCCGGGGCAAGACGGTGCTGCTCTGCTCGCACCTCCTTTCGGACGTCGAGGACCTCTGCGACCGCGTCGCGATCATGTATGGAGGCAAGGTGCGGGCCGAGGGTACCTGTGACGAACTGCTCGAGCAGGAGCATGCCACGCTGCTCGAAACCTCCGAACTGCCGCCACCCGTGGTCGAAGAGGTGCGGACGCTGCTCCGACGGCACGATCTCGCCCTGACCAAGGTGCAACGGCC
>JBIIGJ010000153.1:0-6868 GCA_044236455.1 Pirellulales bacterium | reverse complement strand
GTTTGGCATATTCCCCATGATCGCCGGTCGCTTTATGGCCGGGAATAGCGTATTCTGCGGCCGGGCATATCACTTTCTGCACCTGATCTTCCCGCGCACCATGCGACTCGGCGGCCACCTCACCCCGCAGGATCAGCGGCTCGAAGCCGTCTTGATGTCGGCGAACGATGGCCTCACACCGTTCCCGAAGACCCGCTGGGTGCCGTCGCGGTGGCCGGGGTGGGTGCTCGACGTCATCCACAGCGACCAGCGGCAACGCGTCGGCAACGGCGACACGTTCACCCGCAAGGCCGGCACCGCGGCGGTCTACCGGCCGAAGCTGCGGTATCACGAATGGCAGACGAAGGCCGGCTCGCAGTATGAGTCGTGGGTGATCTTTTCGCTCTCCGGGAAGCTCGAGCGGGCGTTCCTCGACCTCACCGCCGACGACGGCTTCTGCCACCTGCTCGATCCCGACCAGCTCATCGCCGATCATCTGCGACAGGTGAGCCGGCACGTGCACTACCGCAGGCCCGGCCATGCCCTCCGTGCCCAGGCCGCGTTCCTCAATCTCATCGGCCTGGTCGCCACCTCCCAGCAGATCGAGCCGCGGCTGCGGCTGGTGCGCGAGACCGCCGACACGACCGACGCCGACAGCCTGACCGAGCGGGTCGATCGCTACATCCGCTCGCGGATCGACGAACCGCTCCGGGTGGCCCAGCTCGCAGGGCACGCCGGACTCAGCCCCTCGGCGTTCGCCCATGCCTATTCGCCCCTCGCGGGCGAGTCGCCCCATCGCACGATCGTGCGAGTGAAGATCGAGACCGCCAAGAAACTGCTCGTCAACGAGCGGCTCACCGTCAGGGAGGTGGCCCGCAGGCTCGGCTACTCGAGCGAGTTCCAACTCTCCCGATCCTTTAAACGGTTCGAAGGCGTCTCGCCGACGGCCTATCTCAAGTCGATGACCACCAAGCAGCGGCCCTGACGGCGTCGGCGTGCGGAACCCGCGACGCGGCGTCATACTGATGTCTGCCACCCATCCGTCAGCCCCGCCCCGCCCCTCTCGACACAAGCCATGGACGCCACAGCAACCCCCGTCTCAGAAACGCCCACACCTGATCCGGCCCCCAAGGACGGATACCGCTCCCTCGATGAGCGGATCGCCATTGGAAAGGCCCAGGCCAAGGAACTGCCGCTCGAACAGATCGGCGACCCGCCGCCGCGGGATGGCCGGCCCGACATCGTCGAGGTGCTGCGGGCCGAGAGCAAGGGCCGGATCGCCGAACTGCTTCCCTTGCGGCATGCCCGGATGGCCGACGGTCCGTTCGCCACCCTGCGGGGAACGGCGAGCATCATGGCCGCAGACCTCGCCTCGCGGCCAAGCACGAATCTGATCGTGCAATTGTGCGGGGATGCCCACCTCTCCAATTTCGGCATCTATGCGTCGCCCGAGCGGTCGCTCGTCTTCGACGTGAACGACTTCGACGAAACCCACCCGGGCCCGTTCGAGTGGGACGTGCTGCGGCTCGCCACGTCGTTCGTGTCGTGCGTGCATGCCCAGGGCGACGCGGAGAAGGCGGCCTCGCTCGCGCGGAAGGTCGCCACCGTCTACCAGGCGTCAATGACCGACCTGGCCGGACGCTCGACACTCGACGTGCTCTACGAGCGGATGACCGCCGAAGACATCGAGGCCCTGGCGGAGGAATCGGAATCCTCCGCGGCGATGAAAGAGGCCGAGGCGGCCCTTGAAAAAGCCCGCCGCCGGACGCACGAGCGGGCGATCTCACGGCTGACGGAGGTGGTGGATGGCGCACGCCGCTTCAAGACGACTCCCCCCGTGCTCATCCGCTGCGAAGACGACGCCATCCGCGAGAGCTACGCGAAGGAATTTGCCGCCTATATCGACACGCTTCCCGCCGAGTGCCAGTCGATCGCCCGCCGCTACGGGGTGGTCGACTTCGCGATGAAGGTCGTCGGCATAGGCAGCATCGGCACCTATTGCTGGGTGGTGCTGCTCGAGGGCCGCGATGCCGACGACCAGATCATCCTGCAGATGAAGCAGGCGACCCCGTCGGTGCTCGCGCCGTTCGTCAAGCACACCGGCGAGTTTTCCCGATTCGACCACGAGGGGGAACGGATCGTGCGGGGCCAGAAGCTGATGCAGGCGGTGTCCGATCTGTTTCTCGGCTGGGTGGACGGCATCCCGGGAACGGAACGGCAATACTACGCCCGGCAACTCCACGACATGAAGGGGGGCTTCAACGTCGAGGACGCGAAGTTTGCGACCATCGAGACCTATGCCGACCTCTGCGCCCGCACGCTCGCCCGGGCGCATGCCCGCAGCGGCGACGCCGTGGCGATCGCGGCCTACCTCGAGAGCGACAAAAAGTTCGCCGATGCCGTCGAGGTGTTCGCGGTGGCCGAATCCCACTTCGTCATGGGCGACCACAAACGGCTGGTCGACGCCATCGCGGCCGGCGAAATCGAGGCCGCCGACGCCGAAGACGCCTAGACGGTGCCGGCCGCCGTTTAGGCGAACCTGAGCGATCTGCTACCTTCTCCGTTTTTGGTGGCTATCACCTTTTCTCGGCACCTTTTCTCGACACAGCACATACCATGGAATCCACTGACCTCGGCGGGCTGCCGACGCCCGCGCTCGTTCTTGATGCCACGACGGTGCGACGGAATATCGACCGGCTGGCGGACTATGCGGCGGGCCACGGCATCGCCATCCGCCCCCACACGAAGACCCACAAGAGCGTCGCCGTCGCGCGGTTGCAGCTGGCGGCCGGGGCCCGCGGACTCACCGTCGCGAAGGTGGGCGAGGCCGAGGCGCTCCTGCCAGCGTTCGGCACTGCCACGCCCGACCTGCTGATGGCCTACCCTGCGGTCGATCCGGCCCGCACCGCCCGCCTCGCGGATCTGGCCCGCACGGCCACCGTGCGCGTGGCTGTCGATACCACCGCCGCCGCTGAGGCCATCGCCGCCGCGGCCCGCACCGCGGGCACCACGATCGGCCTGCTCGTCGATCTCGACCTCGGCATGGGCCGCACCGGCGTGCCCACCGCCGATGCGCTCATAACGCTCGGCCAAGCAGTCTCGCGGCTGGGCGGCGTGCGGCTCGACGGCATCTTCTGCTACCCCGGCCAGATCTGGACCAAGCCCGATGAGCAGGCCCAGCCGCTCGCGGCCGCGGCCGCCAAGGTCCAGGAGGCGATCGACCGCTTCGACAAGAGCGGTCTCTGCCGCGGGATCGTGTCGGCCGGCTCCACGCCGACGGCGTATCGATCCCATCTCATGCCGCAGGTCACGGAGATCCGCCCGGGCACGTATGTCTACAACGATATGAACACCGTCCGCGGCGGCTTCTGCACGCTCGCCGACTGCGCCGCCACGATCGTCTGCACGGTCGTCAGCGACGCGGTGAGCGGGCAGGTGATCCTCGATGGTGGCACGAAGACGTTCACGAGCGACCGCTGCGTGCCCGCCCCCGACAGCGGCCACGGCCAGATCCTCGAATACCCGGAGGCGGTGATCACGAAGCTCTCCGAGGAGCACGGGCAGGTGGACGTGACACGCTGTGCCAGGCGGCCGAAGGTCGGCGAACGCGTGCGGGTGATCCCCAACCACATCTGCCCCTGCATCAACCTGCAGGACGCCGTCTGGTGGAACGATCCCGACGGTCCGATCCGCCGCCTCGCCGTCGACAGCCGCGGCCGGCTGTCGTGAGCGGTCAGGCCCGTAGTCCCTTCAGTTTTTCCCGAATCCGCTCGGCCAGTTTGCGGCGGTCGGCCTCCTGCGATTCGGTGGCCGGCTGACGCGACGAGCCCATGCGGAAGCCGCAGACCTCGACCGCCACCCGGAAGCCCTCGGGAAAATCGGCCCCCTGGATGACGAGGTCGAAGAGGTCGGTCAGTTTTTGCTGCAGGTCGAAGGCCGTCTCGATCTGCTTCGCCTTCACGGCATCGTAAATGCTGCGGGTGAGGCCCGGCACGATCCCGCTCGAGGCATGCGTCCCACCGTTGCAGCCGGCCATGAGCATCGGCACCAGCGCCGACTCCCAGCCGGTGAGGAATGAGAAATCGGGCCGGATCGGGCGGACGGCCGCGATCAGCCGGCCCATGTGGGAGATGTCGCCACTCGAATCCTTGATACCGACGATCCGCGGAAACTCCTCGACGAGCCGCCGCACGGTGGGCACGTCGATCGGTGACGCCAGCATCGGGATGTTGTAGAGGGTGACGTCGATCGGGCTGTGCCGGCCGATTTCGCGGAAATACGCATAGATGCTCTCTGGCGAGAGCTTGTAGTAGAAGGGCGATACCACGGCCACGGCGCGGGCTCCCGCCTGGAGGCAGTGCTCGCAGGCCTTGATCGTCTCGGCTACGTTCGCCTCGGCCGCCCCCGCGACGACCGGCACCCGGCCGGCGGCCGCATCGCAGACGATCTGCACGATTCGCCGCCGCTCGTCGACGGTGAACCGCAGAAACTCGCCCGTCGAGCCGTTGGGATACAGGCCGTGCACGCCCCCCTCGATCAGCCACTCCACGTAACGGGCCAGTTCGGCCTCATTGATCCGGCCGCGTCCGTCGAGCGGCACCATCAGCGGCGTCAGAATTCCAGAAATGGGCGCGGTGACTGTCATGGCACGTCTCCTCCGAACGGAAGGCCCTGCACTCTACCACACCGTTCCCGGAGCCGGACAGGGGCACCTCGCTTGGCGACCGCGTCAATCACGCATCGCGGCTGGTCGCCAGCGGTCCGCAGCGACTGCCCGGAATCCATCCGATAGCGATGGCCTTCGATTGTTTCGCTCGTTCTATGCTCGGTGCGGTCACGACGTTAGAACACATGGCCGACAACGTCTATTCGTCGTGGCGGCGGGCTCGGGGCACAGGAAGGGTGAAAGATATGGAGACGCAGTTGAACTACACCGGCTATGGCTTGGCGGTATTGGCGTCGGTGCTCTGGGGACTGACCTACTGCCTGGACGAACGAGTGCTATCGAGCCTCTCCGTCTACAAGCTCTATTTTCTTCACTGCCTCTGCGGGGCGCTGATAGCCGGAGCCGTACTCCTGTTTCAAGGGGCTTCCGCAGCGTCGCTCTTCAAGATCGATACTGTTACCACGAGCCTGCCCTTGGTGGCCCTGACGCTCGTGACCGCGACAGCGGCGGCTCTTTCCATTCTCGGCTCGATACAACTTCTGGGGGCAAACAAGTCGGCCGTGCTTGAAATCTCCTATCCGCTCTTCGTGGCCCTGTTCTCGACGCTGCTGTTCCGGGGTCAGTTGCCACTCCCGGTCGTGATCGGCGGTGTCTTCATCTTTATCGGAGCCGCCATCATCGTGGTTGCAAAGTGAACGGCCGAACGACTAGGTCGCCCGCACGGCCCAACCGTTTGTTCGACCTTTACCAACGCCCGCAATTGGCCGCTACCGGGTTGTGCTCTTTGCCCGTTTGCATGACGCATGCTCCGGCAGGTGGCGGCGGTGTCACACGGCGGTCGTCATCCAGCGGCCGCGGAGGAAGCGGACCATGTAGAGCAGCCCGCGGACGTTGAGGTCGACCTGCATGGCGATCCAGCAACCGACAAGCCCCATGTTCCAGCCGGGAATCATGAGGCCGCCGGGGAGCGCGACGGCAGGGAGGCTGAGAAGGAATGTGAGCGGAATGCGGACGGCAAAGAGTCCGAGCCAGGTGAACAGGAAAGGGAAGCGGGTGTCACCGGCGCCGCGGAGGGCTGCGGAGAGGATGTGGCAGCTGGCGAGCATCGGCATCGACCATGCGACGAGACGGAGGATGGGCACGCCGGCGTCGATGATCGGCTGCTGTTCGGGCCGCGGGCAGTAGAGGCGGAACAGGCCGGGTGCGAAGCTGTGGAAGAGAACGCCACCGAGGGCCATGGCGGTGCCGCCGATCAGATAGGCAGCGAGGCCAGACCGTCTGGCTTCGGCGGGCTGCCGGGCGCCGAGGTTCTGTCCGACGAGCACGTTGGCGGCGACACCGAAGGCGATGCCAAACACCTCGGCGACCGCCTCCCATCCGAGGGCGATGCCGTGGGCGGCGCGGTCGGCGTCGCCGAGACGGTTGACGACCGTGAGGAACACCAGCTGGCCCGCGACCATCGACAGGCCCTCGGCGGCGGCGGGGATGCTCACACGGAGGAGTCGGCGGAGCATCGGCCAATCGGGCCGCAGCAGGCGGGGCGTGAGTGTCAGCCCGGAGCGGCCATGTCGGAGGATCGCGAGCAAGGCGATGGTGCCGATGGCCTGGGATATGCCGGTGCCCCAGGCGATGCCAGTGAACCCGAGCCCCTTCCAGCTGCCGATACCGCGGAAGCCGATCCAGGCGATGGGGAGGTTGAGGAGCGTCGTGCCGGAACCCACGAGCAGGCTGGTGCGGGTGTCACCGCTGGCTGCGAGGCTGGCGGCGGCGGTGCTACCGACGAGTTGGAGCGGCAGGAGGAGGAGCGGCACGCGGAGGAAGTCGAGGGCGTAGCGGCCGGCGTCGCCGTCAAGCTGGATGACGGCGAGAAACTCGTCGAGCAGCGGGATGCTCACGATCCAAATGACGACTCCGACGCAGCCGGCAAGGAGCAACGCCTGATGGAAGGCCTTGTTGGCGCCGACGGCGTCGCGGCAGCCCACGAGGCGGGAGACGACCGCGGAGGCGCCGGCGGAGGCGAGCATCCCAGTGGCGCCGAGCATCCAGGCGAGGTAGAAGCAGGTGGTCTGGGCAGCCTGGATGGCGAGCTGATTTTCGTTGTCGGGGGCGACGTTTCCGGCGAGCCAGCGGTCGGTGAAGCTGACGCCCAGTCCGAGCAGCTGTTGAGCCAGAACGGGCCACGCAAGCCCGCAGGCCCGCCGCCAGGGCCGAGATACCGCGTCG
>JBIIGJ010000152.1:0-6877 GCA_044236455.1 Pirellulales bacterium | reverse complement strand
TCGATGGCGTCATCTGACGGATCGCGGGCCACACCGCCAAAATTGAAAAACGCGAACATCTTGTAGTTGTTGCCAGAGGCGAGGGGCGGATTGTCGTAGCCAGCGGAACCACACGACCGTGATGTCGAGGCATACGGACAATTGCCGCGTTTGCCATATTCGCCTTGGAACAGGTGGGTTTCGGAGAGCATCGCCGTCTTGCTTACTCCGTCGAGGAGGTCTTTTGCCTTCAGCCGCGGCCGCCATCCCGCATACGTTGGCGTATTCACCGCGCCGCTGAGATGGGTGACGATTTCGCCGCTCGCATTCGTCGGTCCGATTGCGAGTTGGATCACGCAGTTGGCCAGCCCCGGATATTTCGCCTGCGCTTGCGAAGGCCACCCAGATCCCGGGGGAAACATGACATCCGAGCAGCGCTTGTTTTCGTATGCGAAGCAATGCATGTCCATGTGATTGCCGCGATATCCTAGAGTTTGATGCGTCGATGCGACGGTGCCGTAGTCGAACGTCACCTGTTTGTCGGCGCCGCTGGTCCTACGGCCCCGCGTGGGGCAGGTCATAAAGGGAAACGCAGTCTTTGTGAGGATTTCGAAGTTGACTCCCCATGTCGCCACCCCCTCAGTCCATTTGAGGCCGTCGCCACTCATTTGATTCGCGCCCGCATTGATCGTCGCGCCGGTGTATTTCGCGCTGCTCTCATCGATGTACGGCAATATCAGGCCGAAGAAAGGCACGCCGCCCACTCCCGAGCCCTGCCCGTTACCGGTTCCGACTGCTGAAGGAGGATAGCCCTGTCGGGCCGACTCGAAGTTGAGCGCCGCCAGCCCCATCTGCTTGAGGTTGTTCGCGCAGGCCATCATTCGGGCCGACTCGCGGGCCGCCTGCACGGCCGGCAAGAGCAGCCCAACGAGCGTGCCGATGATGGCGATGACGACCAAGAGTTCAACGAGCGTGAACGCGTTTCGCCTGTCGGCTCTTCCCGTTCCGCAAACGACGGCCTGTTTCATGGCAGTTTTCTCCGATGTTTTTTGCCCGCGAATGTGCCACCAAACGCTTCAACGCCATGTCCGGTCGGATTACGCGTTCATTCATACTAACTGAGGGCCCAGTCCACCCCACTCCGGCACTAAGATAATACCTAGCAGCGGGCTCGGGGATAGCATGCCCCGAAAACACGTCACACGCCCCTCGAGAAACGGCATGGAGAGCCGCTGATACGGCACTCTCAAAATGCGGTTTGTTCGCGGAAAAGCCGCTTCATCCAAGCCCGACCTGCACGCGGGGGACCCTCCCGGGAGCGCTCGTGAGAAAGGCGGTCGCTCGTCGCCAGGTCGGCCATCAGCGTGGGGTTGCCGTTGTGGTGCGAGAGCGCGTGCCGCTCCTGCCGGATGCCCCGTTCCGGGATCGCCGGACCCCTGCCCTCCGAGCCGGTGCAGAAGGTCACGACGCGGGTGATGTCGGTCTGGAAGGCGACCGCGACGATGAGCCGATGCTCCGGAAGAAAATATCTCACGCGATTAATCACGGGACACAGCGTCCACCGAGCCACTCGCATGACACCCAAGTATCGTCCGCGTCTTCGCGACGACATGCCACGAAAACGCGTCACACTGCGGCTTCAAGAGTATGCTTCGATGGACCGCGTCGCAGGCCACGAAAACTCCTGACGTGCCGGATGCACGGCTGCCGGTCCTGCACTCGGGACCCCGGCATCTCGTCTGCCACCCGCGGCTGCCCCCGGTCTCCGGCGGAAGCCGCGGGGCGTTTTCCCGAACTACCCGAGACCATCGCAATGTATGACCGATCGCTTCTGGCCCCCTGTGCCGCGGTTTTGGCCCTTGTGTCTGTCGTCTCGATCCACGCCGCCGACCCGCTGGCGGCGATCACCAGCCGGGCCGAGCTGGACCAACTGATCGAGACATCGGCCGACCCCGCCCTCAAGAAGGCCCTTTCGGACCACGCCGCACCGATCGAGGCCGCCCTGAAACGGAAGGCTGACCGCGATCGCGTTATGGCGTTGTTGGACTCCGCGAAAGCCTCGCATACGAAGGGGAACGGCACGCCCGCAGCCCTGGCGAAGGCCCTGGGCGGGCCGAGCCCGCTCTTCGACTTTCTTCGCGGCATCAACCTGGCCGGCGCCGCGCTGACCGTCAAGGAGCGTCGGCAGGTCGATCCGTTCGATGCGGCGTTCTATGAGAGCGTGGCCACTCTCCCGGACCTCGAGGAACTCACGATCGTCAACACCACGGCCGAAAACGCGTGGCTCGCCCCGCTGGCGAAACTGAAATCGCTCAAGACCCTGCGGATCATCAACCAGGCCAAACTGGACGACACCGGGCTGGCCCTCCTGGCTCCGCTGCATCAGCTGGAATCCTTCGGCTACATCGGCACACGCATGACCGGTGCCCCATTGAAGGACTTCAAGGGCTGGACCAGCCTGAAGTCCCTAAGCCACCGCGGCAGCAAGCTGAGCGACGCAGGCCTGAAGGCCCTTGTCGCGGCCTTCCCGAACCTGGAATCGCTTTCGTTGGCCCATGGCGACTACGGCAACGACGCCCTGGCTGAGGTCGCCACACTCACGAAGCTCAAAGGCCTGGAACTCGGGTCGCACAAGTCCACGCCAGAGGGGCTTGCGCCGCTCACCGGCCTGAAACTCGAATACCTGCAACTCGCGGAGGGATTCGAGGGGGCGGCCGCACTCAAGATCGTCGAGCACATGCCGACGATCAGAAAGCTCGTGCTGACGAACTGCGTGAACATGACAGACGACGACCTGCGGACCGTCGTCGGCATGAAGAACGTGCGCGACCTGGAACTGTCGAACCTGGGCATGGCCTCGGAACGGGTCGCGGTGCTGAAGGATGCCTCGCACCTCGAGAGCCTGCGCATAAGACTGGCGGCGAAGGCTCCCGGGAGTGAGGAAGACAGGTCGGCGTTGAAGGCGGCCCTGCCGTTGGTGACGATCAAGATCGAGTGAGCACGAAGCCTGCCCCGAAAACTCGTCACACGCCCCTCGAGAAACGGCATGACGAGCCGCTGATACGGTATTCTCACGGGCGGCTGTTTCTTGGAACAAGCTGATTGATGGAAGCCCGAACCGCAAGCGAGGGACGGCGTGATTCCAGTTCTCATCCCTTGCTAGCGCTGCGGGCTTGGATGGAGACGGGCTTGGATGGGAAGGGGTTGTGGTTGCCTTCGATGCGGAAGCTTGTCGCGGTCTTTTCCTGTCTGCTTTCCTGCCTTTCGGCCGACGCGGCCAATCTCGACATGCGACGGGCTGCCGTCGTGGCGGAACTCGGCACACTGCCGCCGCTGGTGGCCTCGCCCCAGACCTGCCAGCGGATCGGTTTCCACGGCCACGCCGCCGAGCCGGCCTGGGTGGTGATCGACTTCCAGCGGCAGGTGACCCCGGAGCGGGTGGCGCTGTTTCCGGCGCGGCTGCCGAGCGGCGGCTCTGAACAGAGCGGTTTTCCCTCGGCCTTCACCATCGAGATCTCAGACGATCCGGAGTTCGCCGCCCACGTGCTCATCGCCGAGTGGAGAGAGCCTGAAGCGGGGGCCGGCGAACGGCTGCCATTCTGGATGGCCCCGGGCAACGGTGCGAAGGGCCGCTACCTGCGGATCAATGTCAACGGTTTTCGCGCGGGCTCCGGCGGCGAGCGGTTCTTCCGGTTGGGCGAGATCATGGTGCTGGCTGACGGGCAGAATGCCGCCCTGCGATGTCCGACACGCACGTCCGCCTCGCTCGACAGCCCTCGCCGCTGGGAGCCAGACAATCTGACCGATGGCTACTTTTGGTGCCTGCCCCTGATTGGCGGCCGCGGCTCGACCACCAACGGTGCCCGCTGCCCGATCGAATCAGCTGAAGTCGTCGATGGCGCGACCTGGCTCGAGGTCGATCTGGGACAGCCCGAGCGGATCGACGAAATCCATCTCGTGCCGGCTTGGCCGATCGGCCAGGCCGATCTACCAGGGTATGGTTTTCCGTCACACTTCCAACTGCTCGCCGATCCGGAAACCGCCACGGCGAAACTGTTGCTCGATGAAACCGCGCCAGCGGCCCCAGCCGAGGCCCTTCCGAACCCAGGCCCGGCGCAGGTCATGCTCGCGCCGCAAGGACTCACGGCCCGAAGGGTACGGCTGGCGGCCCACACGCTCTGGCGGCTCGGTCCGCGGATCGGCAGTTCGTCCGGCGCTCCGCAGCATGTCCTCGCGCTTGCCGAATTGCAGTGCTGGCGAGGCGGCCGGAATCTGGCCGCCGGAAAGCCCGTTGCCATGAGCCATGTCGCCGCAGGAGAGGGGTGGTCGGCAGCCGCCCTGACCGACGGGTTTTCGAGCCGGCACGAACTGCTCGACTGGAAGGTCTGGCTCGATGGCATCTCGAGACGGGCAGAACTCGAGGAGGACTTGGCGGAGATCGACATCGGGCTGGCGCGAAAGCGGGAGGACACGCTTCAGAAGATGCTGGCCGGGGCAATCGGGGCGCTGGTCGTCGTTCTGCTTGGCGGCGTCAGCGCGGCCCTGTGGCTGCGGGCGGCGGCGGCCAGGAAGCTCGCCGCCCTGCAGCGGCAACTCGCCCGCGATCTGCACGACGAGGTCGGGGCGAGTCTCAGCGAACTGGCGATCCAGAGCGACCTCGCCCGTCGGCAATACGAGGGGAAAAGCGATCCCGGCCCGCGGCTGGCCGAGATCGCAGCCACCGCCCGCGACACCCTTGACCACATGCGCGACGTGATCTGGCTGCTCGCGCCCAAGGCAGGCACGTGGCAGGACCTCTCGCACCGGCTCGAGTCGGTGGCGAACCGGCTGCTCGACGGCATCGACCACGACGTGCGGGTGACCGGCGAGCCGCCCACCGGCCGGCCGGCGCCGCAATGGGCCCGAGACAGTGTGCTGTTCCTCAAGGAAGCGATCACCAACGCGCGGCGGCACGCCGAGGCGGATCACGTCACCGTCGCCATCGACTGGAACGACGGGCTGAACATGAGCGTCAGCGACGATGGCAGCGGCTTCGATCCGCAGGCGAAGGGGAGCGGTCACGGTCTCGCGAACCTGCGCGAGCGGGCCGCAGCGATGCAGTCCACGTGCGAGGTTGTCAGCCAGCGTGGCCGCGGCACGACCGTTCGCCTCCTGGCGTCAGGCCGCCATTCCCACAACCACCGCTCCGACCACGCGCATGAGGGACAGGTATGAGCCCGATTTGGATCATCGAGGATCACCGCCGCCTGAGAGAGACGGTTCGCGAGGCCCTGGAGTTGGCGGGTGAAGAATCGGTCGCGACGTTTCCCTCCTGCGAAAAGGCGCTCGCCGCGCTCGATGCTGCGGCACCGAGCCCTGGCGTCATCCTGCTCGACCTCGGACTCCCGGGCATGTCGGGGCTCGAGGGGTTGCGGCGGTTCAAGCAGCGGATTCCCGAGGCAGAGATCATCGTCTTCACGGTCTGCGACGACCGCGACCTGGTCTTCGATGCCATCTGCAACGGTGCCTCGGGCTACCTGCTCAAGTCGGAGTCTCTCGAACGGATCGTGTCCGCGGTGGAGGAGGCGCGGCGCGGTGGCTCGCCGATATCGCCGGAGGTGGCACGCGTCGTGATCGACCGATTCAGCCGGCTCCGCGTCAAGCCGCCGGGGGCCGGCGATCCGCCGATCGCCGAGAGCCTATCGGAACGCGAGCGGGACGTGTTGCGGCTGCTCGCCGACGGCCTCGTGAAAAAGGAGGTGGCCACGAGGATGAACATCAGTCTTCACACGGTGGACAACTACGTGCGGCGGATCTACGCCAAGCTGCACGTCAACACCCTCGGCGGCGCCGTGGCCCGGGCGATCCGCGACGGCATCGTCTGATGGCTTCGCCCGGACTGACCCCCTCCCCGAAGCGCGAGCGAGGGCCTTTCTCACGCGCGCACCCGAGAGTGTCCCTCGCTCGCGCTTCGGGCTTGCATGGAAGGGGATGTTATCCAAGCCCACAGCGCTAGCAAGGGAATGTTTGCATGGGCGCGGGCCTATTGTTGGCGGCTGCCAGCCATGGGCTCTTGCGGCCAAACTCATGGTCGATGGCGAATTTCGCCATCTTCATGAGCGTCGGCATGTCGAGCGGCGGGCAGGGGATGTGGCCGGCGATGGCGGCCGTGTGCGAGCGGTCAAACGTCGGGTCGTTTCGCAGGTAGCTCTTGTAGATGTCCAACTGCGTGCCGAGATTGTCGGCAAACCACTGCTCGTCACACAGGTCGGGATCGTCCGGGGACGCATCCTGTGAATAGGACTCGACGGCCTGCTGAATGAGCCGGCCGACCGTGTCCATCGAGAGCGGTTCAGGATGTGTGAGATGGTAGGTGTTACCCCGGGCGGAGGGTATCTGAACCGCGTGGGCAATAACGGCCGACACCCAGTCGACGGGCACGAAGTTCTTGGTGTCGTTGAGTGCCACGCCGATCAGGCTCAGCAGGGCCGGGCCGCTCGTCGTGCCCTTCGTGACTTTGGTCAAGAGCGTGTGGCCGAGCCGAAGCCCCGCGAACAGGCCGTGGTAGGTGGAGGTCCAGCCGGTACACGAGTCGCCCACGATGATTGACGGTCGGTGGACGGTGACCGAGTCAAGGTGAGCCGCGGAACGGACGAGTTTCTCGCCCTCGACCTTGGTCCGCTCGTAGTCGTTGCCGAACTCCTGACCGACGTCGAGATCGTCTTCCATGATCCGGCCGCTCCGCAGCCCGCAGACGTAGGCTGTGGAGACATGATGGAAGTGGCGCAGCCCTGTGTCGCGGGCCAGGGCCAGCACCTGGCTCGTGCCCGTGACATTGGTGCGCCAGGGCTCTGCCTCGCGGTCGGAGCCCCGGAACGTGAGGCTGGCCGCATTGTTCAAGACCTCGTCGCAATGGCCA
>JBIIGJ010000151.1:0-6886 GCA_044236455.1 Pirellulales bacterium | reverse complement strand
GCGGCGGTGATCCTGGCCTCGTGCCGCTCGATGACAGAGCCGCTCGTGCTGCCGCTCGCCGCGGTGACCGTGACGTCGCCGGCAGCGACCGAGCCGGCTCGCGAGCCTTCTCCTGCTGCCGTCCAGGCTACCGCCGTCACGCAGGCCGGCTGCGAGGAGCCCTGCGGTCCCCTGCCCCGCCGGCTTCCACTGTCACGATGCCATGGTTCGTGTGGACCGTGCGAAGACAGCAACGCGTGTCCGTCCTGCAATCAGACCGTCTGCATGCCACTGGCAGCGCCGGTGCCGATGGTGGGCCCCTGCCTCGTCTGCGACGGTGGCGATGCCCGTGCCCCCGCGATGCCGGTGGCCCGCTTCGGCCTCAAGAATCTGACGTCCGGCGACACGGTGGCCCGCTACCGCGCCGATGACGACGGCCCCGACGCCTGCGCCGTGCATGTCACCGCGTCGAACTGCGCCTGCGTCTATGCGCCGCGGTTCGGCTCGGTGCGACAGGTGACGCGTCCGCACGAAGACGCACGGCCGGAAGGTCCGCGCGGACTCGCGCTCGACACCGCCACCGAGGCGAAGATCGATCTGCAGCCGGTGTGCGGCAAGACGCAGTCGCTCGCCCCCGAGGCGGCGCGGAAGGCGCTGCCCGGCGTCGCCGTCGAGGAGCGGCTCGGACCGCTGGCGGTGGATCAGGGCGACCCCGTGCGCGAGTCGGACGGTTTGCTGCGGCCCGCCGAGGACGTGCTGGACGACCAGTTGGAACGGGCCGAACTCGTGCAGACGCCACGGATGATGGTCGGTTTCGACGTGCCACTCGCATGGACCTGTGCCCGGGCCGCGATGGTGATGGTGGGCAGGCAGCAGGCCGAGGTGGTGGCCGCCGACCGCGGCACGGCCACGCTCCGGCTGGAATCGCCAGGCCGCGCCGAACTCACGCTCTGCAAGCGGGCCGGCACCGACACGGCGCGGGTTGGCGAGGAGCTCGACTTCATGATCTATCTCTACAACTCGGGCGACCGTGCGCTCACCGACATCGTGCTCGTCGATGCCCTGCCCGGGCGGCTCGAGTTCGTGCCCGGTTCTGCCGCGGCCAACCAGCCGGCCGAATTCGTCACCGACAAGGGCGACGACGGCTCGGTGGTGCTCAAGTGGCAGTTCCAGCACACCTTCAAACCCGGCGAAGGCGGCTTCGTGCGGTTCCGCACGGTCGTCCGCTAGCCACGGCGGGGCCGGGGCAGGTACGATTTGGGGCAGTGGCTTCGATCCCCCCTGGTCGTTTTCCTGAGGCATTCATGCTCCCCACGCGTTCCCGCTTCTTCTCGGCGCCGTCCGTCGCGCTGTTCACGATTGCCGCCGGACTGTTGATCGGTTCGGCCACGCTCCTGATGGCGCGGCAGCCCGGTGCCGTAGCGGAAGGCCCCGGCGCAGCTCAAGCGATGCCGAAGGTGCCGCCGCTCCCGGAGGGCACGCCCCAGGAGATGATGCAGTTCATCGCCAACCTCAAGCAGGCGAACGTCCGGCCGGCGTCTCGGAAGGAGATGATGGCCTACATGCGCGACGTCGCCGCCGTCTCGCTGCAAGCCGCCGACAAGATCCTCGCCCAGGTGAAGCCCGCCGATCCGCTCCACGACCCTGCGGCGAAGATGAAGCTCGAGAGCCTGATGATGCTCGGCAGGTTTGGCGACGAAAAGGCCGCCACCGACATGGCGACCTACGCCGCGACGCTGATCAACAGCCCGTCAAAGGAACTGGCCAAGGAGGCCCAGCGGCTGGTGCTCGTGGGCGAGGCGCAGCAGATTCTGTCGGCCGGCGACATGAAGGCCGCCGACGGCCTGGTGGAAAAAACGACGGCGATGCTCGCGGCCGATCCCGATGACATGCAGACGGCAGGCCTGGCCATGCAGTTGGCCGGCGCCTTCGAGCAGATGCCGGGCGGCGA
Source organism: Pirellulales bacterium (assembly GCA_044236455.1). GTDB lineage: Bacteria > Planctomycetota > Planctomycetia > Pirellulales > UBA1268 > CAMCQY01. The sequence continues at coordinate 4,956 of JBIIGJ010000151.1, read as the reverse complement.
CGCGGCGGCGGCGCTGGCGTACCGCAGCTTCGGGCCGGCCATGGCCAAGAGCTCGAACGAACAGATTCGCAAGATGGGAGAGAGCTTCGCCGGCACGCTCCGCCGTCTCTCGCTCCCCGGCAATCCGATGGAGATCACCGGCACGCTCCTGAACGGCAAGAAATTCGACCAGAAGACGCTGGCCGGCAAGGTCGTGCTCGTCGACTTCTGGGCCACGTGGTGCGGTCCGTGCGTGGCCGAGATTCCCAACGTGCTTGAGCAGTACGAGAAGTATCACAAGGACGGCTTCGAGGTGATCGGTGTCAGCCTCGACCAGGATCGCGAGGCTCTCGAGAAGTTCGTCGACGAGCAGAAGATCCCGTGGCCGATCCTGTTCGAGCAGGCTGAAGGCGATGCCTGGCAGCATCCCTTGGCCACGTTCTATGGCATCAGCGGCATTCCCACGGTGATCCTGATCGGCCGCGATGGCAACGTGATCACGCTCAATGCCAGGGGCGAGAAGCTCGGTGAGCAGCTCGACGCGATCTTCAAGAAGGCGGGCTGAGACGGCCTTGAATGCATCACGCGGAGTGATCTCGAAGCGGGCCGGGGCCTTCGATTCGTCGGGCATCCGCAAGGTCTTCGACCTCGCGGCCCGGCTCGAAGACCCGATCAATCTCTCGATCGGCCAGCCCGATTTCGAAATGCCGCCGGGGGCCCGCGAGGCGGCCAAGGCGGCCATCGACGCCGGCCGGAACGGCTACACGCCCACGCAGGGCATCGCCTCCCTGCGGGAGCGGCTCGAGGAGCAGGTCCGCCGCGAATCGGGGCAGCCCGACCGGCGGCTCTGCGTGACGAGCGGCTCGAGTGGGGCGCTGGTGCTGGCACTGATGGCGCTGATCGATCCCGGCGACGAAGTGATCATTTTCGAGCCGGCGTTCGTGATGTATCGGCCCCTGGTCGAGTTCCTGGGCGGTCGGTGCGTGGTGATCGACACCTCGCCGACGTTTCGGATCGATGTCGATCGGGTCGCGGCAGCCATGACCCCCTCCACCCGTGCAATCCTGCTCAACACGCCGGCCAACCCCACGGGCGTGGTGACCGACGCCAATACGGTGCGCGACCTGGCGCGGCTGGCTGAGCAGCGTGGCGTCACGCTGATCAGCGACGAGCTCTACCGGTCGTATTGCTACGACGCTCCCTTCGCCTCCCCTGCCCTGCACTCCGAGTCGGTGGTCGTGATCGACGGCTTCTCAAAGTCGCACGCCATGACCGGCTGGCGGGTGGGCTGGGTGCACGGTCCGAAGCCGGTCGTGGATGCCTGCACGATGCTGCAGCAATACACGTTCGTCTGTGCGCCGCAGGTGGGGCAGTGGGCGGCGCTGGCCGCGCTCGACGCCCCGATGGACCTGCCGCTGGCGGAATGCCGACGGAAGCGTGACAAGCTGATGGCCGGCCTTGAGGGCCATTACCGGTTCGTGCAGCCGGGCGGCGCGTTCTACCTCTACCCCGAGGCCCCCGGCGGTTCGGGCAAGGCCTTTGCCGAGCGGGCCGTGGATCAGGAAAAGCTGCTCGTGGTGCCGGGCAACGTGTTCGGCCAGGCCGACAGCCACTTCCGGATCGCCTACACCGTCTCCGACACCATGCTCGACCGTGGCATCGCCGCCCTCCGGCGGCTCGCAGGCACCTACGCGTAGGTGCGAAGGAAAAGGGGACGCAGCTCTTTTTCGAAAGCCGAGGAAAAGTCGGTCGAAGGAAAATCGCAAACAAAACCTGCGGCCCCTTTTCACGAACTTTTCATCCCGAAAAAGAGCTGCGTCCCCTTTTTGTTCCCGGTGAGAGTCGCGATGGATCATGACGAGGTGCTCGCCTTCGACATCGGCGGTGCCAACATCAAGGCGGCCGACGGGCTCGGGTGGGTGCACAGCGAGCCGTTCGAACTCTGGCGGCGGCGGGCGGAGTTGCCCGCGGCGCTGGCGCGAATCGTGTCGTCGCGGCATCCTGGTCGCGTCGTCGCCACGATGACCGGCGAGATCGCCGACTGCTATGCATCGCGGCGGGAAGGCGTCGCCGACATCGTCGCCGCGGTGACATCCGCCTCTCGTGCCGCCGCCGCGCCGGGGTGTTCGGTCGGAATCTATCTCGTGGATGGCACGATCGTGCCGCCAGCCGAGGCGGTCGCCCGCCCGCTCGCGGCCGCGGCCTCCAACTGGCATGCCGTCGCCCGCCTGGCGGCCACGGTGGCCGCCGCCGACCGGGCATTCGTCATCGACATCGGCTCGACGACGACCGACATCGTGCCGTTGGTCAACGGGGCCCCCGCGGCCACGGCACACGACGATGTCACGCGGCTGGCCGCGGGCGAACTGGTCTACACGGGCGTGGAGCGGACGCCGATCGCGACGATCGTGCGGTCGCTGCCCTGGCGGGGCCGGCTGCATGCCGTGGCGAGCGAACTCTTTGCGCAATCCCTTGATGCCTGGCTGCTGCTGGGAGAAATTCCCGAGGAGCCTGGCGGCACCCACACGGCCGATGGCGGGCCCGCCACCCGCGCGGCGGCGCAGCGGCGGATGGCCCGCATGCTGCTGGCCGATCAGGAGGATGTCAGGGAAGACGATGCGATCGCCATGGCGGCGTGGTGCGCCGAGAGGCAGAGCCGGCAGGTCGCGCGGGCGATTCACCGTGTGGCGGCTTCCTGCGGCTGGCGGCCACGAACGATCGTGCTCTCCGGTCACGGCGCATGCCTGGCCCGGCGGGCATTGGCACGGGTCGGCTGGGATGTCGATCTCGTGTCGTTGCCCGATCTGCTCGGCGCCGACGTGTCGCGGGCCGCGCCCGCCCACAGCCTGGCGCTGATCACTCTGGGGAAGATCGCATGAGTGCTGCCTCGCATGGGAGCGATGGGGAGAAGTCTGCCAGCGGCTGGCGGTGCGGCGTCATCCGCGGTCTCAACGCTGCGACAGGTCGGCCGGGCACCCGCGTCCTCTCGCCGCTCGATCCACCGTTGCTCGTCCTCAAGGTCGGGGGCAGTCTGCTCTCGCGGCCCGGCTGGCCGGCCCTGCTCATGCCGCTGGTGGCTGCCTGCCGCCACGGTCGCTGCTGCGTGGTGGTGGGTGGTGGCGCCGTGGTGAACGGACTGCGGGAACTCGACCGGGCCATGCCGCAATCACCGCAACTCATGCACGATCTGGCCATCGACGCCATGCGGCTGACGGCGCGGCTGGTGGCCGCTGCCGTCGGCCTGCCCCTGACAGTAGCGCCACCGGACGACGGCAGCGTGACGGTGCTCGACGCGCCGGCATGGCTGGCCGCGGGATCACGGGCGGCGTCGCTGCCCGTCGGCTGGCAGGCGACGAGCGACTCGATTGCGGCGCTAGTGGCCGGTGAGCACAGCGGCAGCCTGTTGCTGGCCAAGAGCGCGCCGCCCCCCCCCTGCCCCGACGGCGTCGATCACCTCTCGTCGCTGGCTCGAGCAGGCTGGGTAGACGAGCATTTTCCTGTGGCCGCCGGGCCACTGGCGACGATCGAGTGGGCTACGCCGCACGCCACAGCCTAGGCACATCCGGGCTCGGTTTGTCACCGGGCGGGCTCCCCGAACACGCTTCGCTCGCTCGGCGGCTCGGCGACCGCGTCGGGGATGATGGTGCGCGTACTACGCCGAGGCGCCTGATGCTCGCTTCGGTGTTCGAGGAGCCCGCCCTCGTCGATAGGCATGGCAGGATGCCATGCGCAGCACCAGCAAACAGCGTTTGCCAAGAGGCTGGCTGAGGACGGGCATCCGCCCGTCAGGGCACCACGATGTCGTGTTTCGGGGGAAGGTGGCCGCTGAGGAGCCGGTCGGAGGCACGCGCAGGAGTCCGGTGAATTCTGCGACTCACGAGCGACTCACGATTCGTCCAAGAGCCTCCCGTAGCAGAATCCGCCGGCGACGAGCATGCCGCAGCCGGCGAACCAATGCGGCCCGTCAGCACCGGCTTTATCAACTCCCGAACAAGTTTAAAACTTGCCGCCACGGGGGGCAGCACATGTCGTGCCGAACAGGATGGCCTGGATGGCCATGTTTTTCGTGAACTCAGTCCCACCACCAGCCATCGGCGGGACGGGCGGCGAGGGCGGCCGTGCGTGTGGTGGCGACGTCGGTCGAATCGGCCGTGTTGGTCGCGAAGCCCCAGGGCTGGAAGAGCACGCCGCCCGAGGCGCTGATCACCCAGCGGTTCCCCTTCTTCAGGCCGTGGGCCACCGTCGGCACGCTGGCAGGCACGTCATAGGACGGCAGCGGGACCGCCTTCACGTCGAGCAGCGGAGCCAGATCGAGCCCGGCGCGGCCGGCCAACTGCCGGCCCTGGATGAGCGCCGCCACCACCGCCAGATCAACGCAGTTGACCAGTTCGGCAAACACCGGCTGCTTTCCTGCGAGCCGGTCGTAGTGCGACGTCATGAGATCGCACCATTTCTCCGCGTTCGCGTCGGCGCCGGCCTTCCCGCCGTTGGGATTCTTGCGGACGCCATCGGCACCGAAGAGATCGTTTTCGGTCAGGCACTTCATCCGTCGCCCATTGATCTGCCAGGCGAGTTCGTCCGGATCACGCGAGATCGGCTCGTAATCGGCCTCCAGCCAGAAGCGGGGGAGCGTGGCAGCGGAGGTCGAACCCGGCGGCACCATCGACAGATAGCTGGGAAGTTCGGCGATGCCGGAGGGCTCGAGCCCCATGCCGATCCGCTTCAGCCGGTAGTCGGCCGCGACCAGCACGCGGGCGAACCGGCTGTCGCCTGGTACGCCGCCCACCGTCACCTGCTGGGGACCCACGGCGTTTTGCATTGCGACGAGCGTGGCCTCGGGGTTCTGGCCGATCGTCTTCTGCGTGCGCAAATAGGTCTGAAGTCTGACGATGCCTTCGGCCGTGGGGTCGATCGAGCACTTTATGCCGCCCTGGCGGGCCGCGTCGATCGCCCGCAGCGCGACGACCAGATCCTCCA
>JBIIGJ010000148.1:0-7027 GCA_044236455.1 Pirellulales bacterium | reverse complement strand
CTACGACGCGCTGACGGGCAACGCGGTCCACGTCGTGCCGTCGCGGGAGACGCGGTGGTAGAGCGTGTCACGCTCCACGGGGTCGCGGCCCGCCTCGCGGATGAGTCGCTTGATGTGGTCGACCGACAGCACCTCCGGCGTGGTGGCGCCGGCGTCGTGGTAGATGAGTTCGTGCCTGACGGTGCCGTCCAGATCGTCGGCACCGTAGGCCAGCGCCGCCTGTGCCGTGCCGATCCCCAGCATGATCCAGTAGGCCTTCACGTGGTCGAAGTTGTCGAGCACCAGCCTGGCCACCGCCACCGTCCGCAGGTCCATCGCCGCCGTCGGCTTCGGGATGTGCGAGAGCCGGGTGTTCTCCGGGTGGAAGGCCAGGGGGATAAAGGTCTGGAAGCCGCCCGTCTCGTCCTGCAGTTCGCGGAGCCTGAGGAGATGATCGGTGCGATGGAACGCATTCTCGATGTGGCCGTAGAGCATCGTGGCGTTGCTCCGCAGGCCGAGCGAGTGGGCCGTGCGGTGGACGTTGAACCACTCCTTCGTGTCGGCCTTGTGCTCGCAGATCTTGTCGCGCACTTCGGGATGAAAAATCTCGGCGCCGCCGCCGGGCAGGCTGCCGAGGCCCGCATCCTTCATCTCCACGAGGATGTCGCGGATCGACCGCTTCGTGAGATGGCAGAACCAGTTGATCTCGACCGGCGTCCAGGCCTTCAGGTGCAGCGACGGGTAGTGGTCGTGCAGCAGACGGATGATGTTGAGATACCAGTCGTAGTCTCGCTGGTGGTGCAGGCCGCCGACGATGTGCATCTCGGTCGAGCCGGCATCGACCGCCTCCTGGCCGCGGGCGAGAATCTGTTCGTCGCTCATCACGTAGCCGCGGGCATCGCGGAGGTCGGCCCGGAAGGCGCAGAATGTGCAGCGGTAGACGCAGACATTCGTGGGATTGAGATGCGTGTTGATGTTGTACCAGCCGAGGTTGCCGTTCTTCCGCTCGCGGACGAGGTTGGCCAATTCCCCCAATTCGTGCAGGTCGAGCCGCTCATCCCAGAGCATCTCGGCTTCGGTCGCATTGAGCCGTTCCCCGGCCTCGATCTTCTCGCGGATGGGGTCGAGCGACGGCGTGATGGCGCGGATCATGGGGATTCCTGCGGTGGGCCTGTCCGCCCGGTCTCTCCTGAGACCGGCCTGCGGGGCGGTGAGCCGCCCGAGCTTAAACCGCACCCCCGGTCGGTTTGCAACAGCCCGGCCCGAACTCGGAAAAAGTGGCCCCGAATCGGCCTCTGCAGGCCGCGTCTCACCACCACAGATCGGCGGCGATTGCCGCCAGCAGCACGACGCCGATGATCGCGTTGGCGTTGAAAAACGCCTCGTTCACCCGCGACAGGTCATCCGGGCGGACGATCGAGTGCTCCCAGGCGAGCAGGGCCGCGATCGCTGCCAATGCCAGCCAATAGATCGCCCCCAGTTGCGGCACGACCAGCGGCAAGAGGGCGAGGAGCAGGAGCGTGAGCCCGTGCAGGAAGGCCGCAAGCGAGAGGGCCCGCGGCACGCCCAGCCGTGCGGGGATGCTCTGCAGGCCGTGGGCGGCATCGAACTGGGCATCCTGGCAGGCGTAGATCGTATCGAAGCCCGCCACCCAGACGGTGACGGCCAAGCCGAGGATGACCGCGGGGAGGATGTCGGCGGGATTCCGCAGGATCTCCTGCCCCCGCAGCGCGATCCATGCCGCCATCGGCGCCAGCCCCAATGCCACGCCCAGCCAGACATGGGCCAGCATCGTGAACCGCTTCGCGTAGCTGTAGCCCAGCAGCCAGGCGAGCACGGGCACCGAAAGCACCACCGGCAGCCAGTTGGGCAGGAAGAGGAGCGTGGCCGCGATGAACGCCGCGCAGGAGGCGACGACCAGGCCGAGCACCTCCGCCACGCCGACGGCGCCCCGCGGGAGATGACGCGACGCGGTCCGCGGATTGGCCGCGTCGATCGTACGGTCGACCAGCCGGTTGAAGGCCATCGCGGCCGTGCGGGCCGTCACCATGCAGACGAGAATGCCGAGCAGGGATTTGAGCCACGGCAGCGGTCCCGCCGCCACGGCCGCGCCGCCTGACGCAAGCGCGATCAGCACCGCCATGATCGCGAACGGCAGCGCGAAGATCGTGTGGCTGAACCGCACGAGTTCGAGGTAGGTGCGCAGCGTCGCGGCCATCAGGTCGTCTCGCCCCAGCGGCGCATGAGCGTGTTGGACACGCCGAGTTGGTCGCAGATCCTCGCGACCACGAAGTCGATCAGGTCGGCGACTGTCTCGGCCCCGTGGTAGAAGCCCGGGGACGCGGGGAGCACGACGGCGCCCGCCTCGTGAATCGCCTGCATGTTCTTCAGCTGTGGCAGCGAGAGCGGCGTCTCACGGGGCACGACGACCAGTTTTCGCCGCTCCTTGAGATGCACCTCGGCCGCCCGATGGATGAGGTTTTCGCCCATCGAGTGGGCCACCGCCGAGAGCGTGCTGCCGCTGCAGGGGCAGATCACCATTCCGGCGGTCAGGAACGAGCCGCTGGCGATCGGCGACATCAGGTTCTTGTGGTGGAAATAGCGGAGGTGGTCGAGGCGACTCGCGGCCGGCGAAGCCTTGCCCAGCAGCGTTTCCGGCTCGAACCGGTCGAGGTCGATTCGCACGCCGAGTTCCTCGGCGATCACCGCCTGCCCCGACGGGCTGATCGAGAGGTGCACCTCCCGGCCCGCCTCGAGCAACACTTCGAGCAGACGCACGGCGTAGGCGGCACCGGAGGCGCCGGTGACGCCGAGCACGAGCGGCAGGGAAGCGGGCGTCGGGTCGACGGGCGAAGGCATGGCGGTTCTCACGATGCGCGGGTGGCGATGGACAAGGTGGCGATGCCGAACGTGAGCGGCACCATCTCGACCCGCTCGAAGCCGGCAGCCCGCACGAGTGAGGCCAGAGCTTCTCCCGAGGGAAACGCCTCCACGCTCTGGTTGAGGTAGGTGTAAGCATCGGAGGCGTTGCGGGCCACGGTGTTGCCGATGAAGGGCAGCACGCGGCGGAAATACCAGAGGTAGGCGTTGCGGATGATGGCGTTCCGCGGCAGCGAGAATTCGAGGATCGCCAGCCTGCCGCCGGGCTTGCAGACCCGGGCCATCTCCGCGAGGCCGCGGGAGGTGTCGGCGATGTTACGGAGGCCAAAGGCCACGGTCACCAGGTCGAACGCCGCGGAGGGGAAGGGGAGGGCCATCGCATCGGCCTCCACCCACTCGATCGCCGCCCCCGTCTTCGCCGACTTCTCGATGCCACGGTCGAGCATCGGCCGGCAGAAATCGGAGGCGACCACGCGGACGTCGGGCCCGCACTTCGCCCGGTAGGCGAGCGCCAGGTCGCCCGTGCCGGTGCAGACGTCGAGGATTGCGCCCGCCCGTGGCGGCGCTGCACGGGAGACCGTGACGTGCCGCCACCAGACGTCGATGCCGCCGGAGAGCATCCGGTTGACGAGGTCATACCGGGGCGCGATCTCGGCGAACATGCCGCGGACGCGGTTTCCGCTCTTGTCGACACCGGCTGAGGCGTTGTCTATGGTAGCGGCTGGCTCGTTCGACACGCTGGCTCCTGAAACATCGATGCACTGGCACTGCCACGAATTGTTCAATCGTATGCCGCAGGGGGCGGTCGCGGGAGGGATCGCGGTCGTGATCGACGTATTACGGGCCTCCACGACGATCGCCACGGCCCTGGCCCACGGGGCAGCCGGCGTTCGGCCGGTGCTCACGATCGACGAGGCCCGGGCCCTGGCGGCAGGCGGCGGCCGCGGCTCCGACGTGCTCACGGGGGGCGAACGCGGCGGCCTGAGGATCGACGGCTTCGACCTCGGCAACTCCCCGCTGGAATATTCGCCGGCCCGGGTGGCCGGCCGGCGGATCGTGATCACGACGACCAACGGCACCGCTGCGCTCGATGCCTGCTCAGCTGCCGCCGAGGTGCTCATCGGCGCGATCGTCAACCGCGCCGCCGTGGCGGCGCGGGCCCGGGAACTTGCCAACACAAACGGCGTCGCCGACATCCATCTTGTCTGCGCCGGCACCGACGGGCAGGTCACGGAGGAGGATCTCCTCGCCGCTGGTGCCATCCTGGATGCTGCGAGCCGCCTGCCCGGTGCCCATGGCGACACGCTCGACGCATCCGCCAGTGCCGCCCGAGAGATGTTTCGCGGTGTGCTGTCGGCGTCGGGCCATGGGGCCGCCTCTGCGATCGTTGCCGCCTTCTCCACGTCGCGCGGCGGCCGTAATCTGATCGAACTCGGCATGCAGGCCGACCTTCCTGCCGCGGCCGCCATCGACAGCCTCACGGTCGTGCCACGGCTCGACCGCCGGGCACGCGGAAACGAGGCCAACGGTGGCTGGCTCCACGCAGACGCCGCTGATCCCGTCTGAGGTGGACCCAGGCGCGGCGGGCTTACTACACTCCTCGGTTTGGGCGCGGACGCCGGAAGCCGTCTGTTCCGCGTGCCCATGCACCACCGTTTCCCACGCCGAGCTCACCTGTCTATGGAAAAACAAAACGACCAGTCACGGATGGATCGGATCGTGTCGCTTGCCAAGCGGCGCGGCTTCATCTTTCAGTCGAGCGAGATCTACGGCGGTCTGAACGGCTTCTGGGACTACGGGCCGCTGGGTGTGGCGCTGAAGCGCAACCTCAAAGAATGCTGGTGGCACGACATGGTGGCGGGCCACGACGAGCTGGCCACGCTGCCCGGCGCTCCCGCCTCCTACGAGATGACCGGGCTCGACTGCACGATCATCATGCACCCCCAGGTCTGGAAGTGCTCCGGGCACTTCGACCTGTTCCATGATTGGATGATCGACTGCCGCGAATCGAAGCGACGCTACCGCTACGACCACCTGCACGGCCGCTGGGCGAGCCATCGCGGCAAGAAGATCTTCGTCGTCACCGATCAGTCGGGGGACGAGGCCGCGCCGCACACGGTGCTGAAGGCGCAGAAGTTCTTCGGCCTGCGGGCCAAGCAGGTGGACGAAATCGAGTGGGAGGGAAATCTCGTGCCGCTGGCGGCCAGCGTCGCGGCCGGCACCGTGGCGCTCTCGGGGGCGCTCGGCCCCGATGCCAGCGAGCCCGGCACCCTCACCGATCCGCGCGAGTTCAATCTCATGTTCGAGACGCGGATCGGGGCCCTCGCAGGCAACGACGACGACCGCGCCTTCCTGCGGCCCGAGACGGCGCAGGGCATCTTCATGAACTTCAAAAACGTGCTCGACACGTCGCGGGTGAGCGTGCCCTTCGGCATCGCTCAGATCGGCAAGAGCTTCCGCAACGAGATCACGCCGCGGAACTTCACGTTTCGCTCCCGCGAGTTCGAGCAGATGGAGATCGAGTTCTTCTGCAAGCCGGCCGACTCCGCGGCCTGGTACCGCTACTGGCGCGACCGCCGCTGGAACTGGTACCTCAGCCTCGGCCTCACCGCCGGCAAGCTCCAATTACGGGAGCACGACGCCGACGAACTCTCCCACTACTCCGTCGGCACAGCCGACATCGAATACGCCTTCCCCTTCCTGGCAGAGGGCGAGTTTGGCGAGTTGGAGGGAATCGCCCACCGCGGCGACTTCGACCTTCGCAGCCACATGGAGGGCAAGTTGGTCCGCAAAGACGGGCAACTCGTCGTGGAAACGGGCCCGGACGGCAAACCGCGGCACCGTGGCAGCGGCAAGGACCTCAGCTACTTCGACGACGCGACGCGGGAACGCTACGTGCCGCACGTGATCGAGCCGTCGGCGGGGGCCGACCGGGCCGTGCTCGCCTTCCTCTGTGACGCCTACCACGAGGACGAGGTGCCCGACGAGGATGGCAAGCCCCGCAGCCGCACCGTGCTCAAGCTCCATCCCCGGCTGGCGCCGCTGAAGGCGGCGATCCTGCCGCTGGTGAAGAAGGACGGCATGCCGGAGGTGGCGATCGATCTCTATCGCCGCCTCAAGGCCCACATGCCATGCATGTACGACGAGAAGGGCTCGGTCGGCCGACGGTATGCCCGGCAGGACGAGGCGGGCACGCCCTGGTGCCTCACGATCGATGGGCAGACGCTCACCGACAAGACTGTCACGCTTCGCGACCGCGACACGCTCGTGCAGACCCGCGTGCCGATCGACGACTGCGTCGACATGCTCCGCGAGCGGCTGCGATGAAGGGCTGTATTTCAACCGTCTGCTCGCTCGACAGCAGCATCGAGACGATTCTCGAGGACTACGCGGCCGGCCACTGCGACGCCGTCGACCTCTGGCTTGGCCATGCTGAGACCTATCTCGAGACCCATGGCCCCGGTGACCTGAAGGGGCTCTTCGAGGCTCACGGCATCACCGCGGCGGCTGCCAGTTTTCAGGGTGGGCTGCTCACCAGCCAAGGAGATGCCAGGCGTGAACACTGGCAGCACTTCGAAAGCCGTCTCGGGCTGCTCCGCGAACTTGCCATCCCCGTGCTCGTGGTCGCCGGCGACGCCTTCGGCCCGCTTGCGCCGCAGGACCTCGCCCGGCTCTCGATGAGCCTGTCGGAGGCGGCCGCGCGGGCGGCCGACGCGGGCGTCCGGCTGGCCCTCGAGTTCGACTCGCGTGCGAGCTTTCCCAACAACCTGCAGTCGGCCGTGGCGCTCGTCGAGGATGTCGGGCACCCAAACCTGGGCATCTGCCTCGACTGGTTTCACTTTTCGGTGGGACCGAGCAAGCCGCTTGATCTGTATCTCCTTTCTCGCGAGACGCTCGCGCACGTGCAGCTCTCCGACACGGCCGACGTGCCCCGCGAGATGGCGACCGACGCCGACCGCATTCTGCCCGGCGAGGGCAGCTCGCCCCCCGACGAACTCGTCCGCCGGCTCGGCGAGATCGGCTATGCAGGCGCCGTCAGCGTCGAACTGCACAACCCGCGGCTGTGGCGGGTGCCGCCGCGGCAGTTCGGCGAGATCGCGATGACCTCGCTGCGAACGCTCCTCGGCCAGGCGTCGATGTGACGGGTTCGGGGCCGGCCACGCCCCGT
>JBIIGJ010000147.1:0-7036 GCA_044236455.1 Pirellulales bacterium | reverse complement strand
GGCCGCCGGCCAGACCACGGCCCGGGCCCTTGTCGCCGTCGCCCTCGGGACCATTGTCACTGGAGAAGAAGACGAGCGTGGAATCGGTGAGCTGCATATCGGCCAGCGTCTTCATGAGCTGCCCGAAGGCGTCGTCGAGCTGCGTCACGTTCGCCCGGTAGGTCCGCTCCTCCCGATCGGCGATGCCGGCGTGGAGCTGCTCGTAACGCTCCGCCGACGCGATCGGATAGTGCGGCTCGTGCGTCCACACGGCGAGGAAGAATGGTTTCTGCGGGTCGCGTTTCTCCGTGAGCCAGCCGACCGCCTCCTTCACGATGAACGGTGCCGAATAGTCGTCGGCCTTGCCGATCGGCTGGCCGTTGCGGACGAAGTTCGTCGGAAACGCGTGGCTTGGCGCCGCGTTGTTCTGCGTGGCGAGCCACCACGAGTAGCCATGGTCCGAGGGCTGCGGCTGGTCGGGCGAATTGAACCGGCCGTTCAAGTGCCACTTGCCGACGTGGCAGGTGTCGTAGCCGGCGCCGGCGAGGAGTTTTGGCAACGCGTGTTCGCTGGTTCGCAGATGGATCGGACTGTTCTCCGGGATCCAGGTAAACACGCCGTTGCGATAGGGCGTCCGTCCGGTGAGCAGCGACGACCGCGACGGCGAGCAGCAGCTGCTCGCCGAATGGCAGTCGTTGAGCCGCAGGCCCTCGGCCGCGAAGCGATCGAGGTGGGGCGTGATGGCCGCGGCATTGCCGTAGCAGCCAAGTTCGCCGTAGCCCAAGTCATCGGTGAGAAACAGGATGATGTTCGGCCGGCCGGCCGGTTCTGCCGCCGCCCGCGGCCCGAACGAGACAGGCACCAGTGCCGCCAGAGCAATCATCCACACGCGTGTCATCGGACAACTCCTTGTCTGGGGTTTCCTTGGCGGCCTGCGGATCGCGTGCTTGGCCGCGTGGCGTCACACTCCGTCATTTGTCCGTCGGATCAAGCGCCCGTGCCGGCCGTCGACTGGCCGGCGGCAGGCCGTGGTCGAGCTCTGGGAGCCGGGCCGAGGCAAAGCGGTCCAGTGCCTTGGTCAGCTTGACGCAGGCCGCAGCCGCCTGGGGTGGGAGCGACTCCACCGGCAGGGAGCGGCGTTCGTCGGGATCGGCCACGAGGTCGAAGAACTCGCCTGTGCGATAGAGCTTGAACCGTTGGTCGAATGCGTATTCACGAACCGTCCGCTCCGCGGCCAGCCGGGGCGAATACCAGGAATAGATCCAGTCGCGCGGCTCGCAGAGCTCGCCGCGCACCTGCGGCAGGAAACTCGTGCCGTCGGCACCGTCGGGCACCGGCACACCGGCGGCTTCGCAGAGCGTCGGCAGCACGTCGACCGCGGCCACCAGATCGGCGGTCACGCTCCCTGCGCGGCCGCGTGCCGGCCAGTTGACGATCAGCGGCACGTGCGTCCCTCGCATGGTCGTTGATCCCTTGCCGCCACGATACTCGGCTCCGTTGAAACGGCTGCTCATGGCGGGAGACGTGCCGTTATCGCCGAGAAAGACCAGCATCGTATTGTCGCGGATGCCGAGCTCGTCCAGTCGTGCCACGAGCCTGCCGATGAGCTTGTCCATGTACGCCGTCATCGCGGCAAAATGTGCCGGATCGCGGTGGACGGCCTCGCCCTGGGCTGTGGGATCCCAGCCGGCGCTGTCGGGAGTCGGCTGAAAGGGGTCGTGGGTCAGCATCATCGGGTAGTAGAGGAGAAACGGGTGATCCTTGTGCCGGGTGACGAAATCGATGGCGAAGTCGTTCACGAGGGTCGGGCCGTACTCGCCGTCGCGAAAATCGCGTGCCACGCCGTCGATCTCCAGGCCGGGATTCGCGTAGCGTGGCGGCCGGCGGGTGTGCTGCCAGAGATACGACTCGTCGAACCCAAAATGCCGTGGGGCGTCCTGCTCCTGTCCCAACTGCCACTTGCCGCAGATCCCCGTCGCATACCCCGCCTGCTTGAGCAGATGTGCGAACGTCGTCTCCGATCGCGGCAGCTGGCCGAATTTGACGTAGTTGCGGACGTTGGACCTTCCCGTCATCAGTTCGACCCGCGTGGGCGTGCACAGCGGCAGGACGTGGCACTGCTCGAACAGCGTGCCGGTGGCGGCGAGCTGGTCAAGGTGGGGAGTGCGGTACGACTGTCCGCCATTGGCACCCACGCATTCGTAGCCGAAATCATCCGCCATGATCAGCACGATGTTGGGCCGGTCGATGGTCGACGGCACCACCGCGGATGAGACCGGCGCCGTCGCTGGCCGATCCGCGGCCAGCGGATCGCCGGCCGCCTGCTGGGCGGCCTTGAGCCGGGCCTCGAGAGTGGTGCGTCGCGGTGCCTCCGCCGGATCATCCACTCGATTCACCCGTTCATCGGGATCCCGCACCAGTTGAAACAGCTGGGTTTCGTCCGCCTTGGGATAGTCGATCAGCTTCCATTCCGGTGTGACGAGCGCCCGCTGCACGTCGCGGTAGGCCAGCAGCAGTTCGTCGCGGAGGCCCGGCTGTTCGCCACGGAGCACCGGCGCGAGGCTCTTGCCCTCGCTTTGCTCGGGCGCGCGCACGCCGGCCAGCTCCCCCACCGTGGCCGTGAGGTCGTAGAGATAACAGAGGGCATCGGTGCGCTTTCCGGCCGGCACGCCCGGCCCGGCGATCACCGCAGGCGGCCGCATCGAATGCTCGTAGAGGTTCTGCTTGCCGAGCAGGCCGTGGCTGCCGAGGGCCAGGCCATGGTCGCTCGTGAAGAGAATGATCGTGTCGTCGAGTCGGCCCTTGGCCTCGAGTGCCGCGATCACGCGGCCGATCTGCGCGTCCATGCCCTCGATGCAGGCATAGTAGTCGGCCAGCGCCGCTGAGATCTGCTCCCCCGTCCTCGGCCAGCCCAGCAGCTTTTCGTCTCGAATCTTCAGTTCACCATTGTCGAAGGGATGCTCAGGGAGGAAGTTTTTCGGTGGCGGCGGCTCACGGCCGGCATACCGCTCGCGAAACCCGTCTGGCGGCTGCCGCGGATCGTGCGGCGCGGTGAACGCCACCCAGGCGAAGAACGGCTCGTCACCGAGGCTCTGCACGAAGGCCGCGGCGGCATCGCCGAAGATTTCCGAGGAGTGCAAAGCAGTTGGTTCCGTCTTCACCGGCTGGCCATGCCCGGAGAACGACACGACAGGCACGCTGAACTGGTCGTGCATGCCCCCCAGAAACACGTTGCTTCCCTCGGCAAAGCATCGTGTGGCGGACGTGGCCCCGTTGTGCCACTTGCCGGTGAGAAAGGTGCGATAGCCCGCGCGCCCGAAGGCCTCGGGCCAGGTGTCGCAGCCACGGAGCTGTTCATCGATCCGGAAGAGCGACCGGCCGGAGAGCATCATCGCGCGGCTGGGTACGCAGACCGCCACCTGCATGCTCCCCATGCAGTAGGCCCGGTCGCACACCGTGCCCCGCGCGACAAGTGCGTCGACCGCCGGCGTCCGCAGATGGGGATTGCCCAGCGCCGCGATCGTGTCGGCCCGCTGGTCGTCGGAGAGAAGCACGAGCACGCTCGGCGGCCGCTTCCGTGGAGCGGTGGCCTGAGCCGCCCTCCATGCAGCCTCGTCGGCAAACCCCATCGGCCAGTCCGGGTGCGGCACATGCTCGCGGTCGAGGATCGCCTCCATTCGCGCGGCCTCGTCCGGATGCTCGGCGGCGATATCCCGCGACTCGGAAGGGTCGGTTTGGAGATCGTAGAGTTCCGTCGGATGGGCCTCTGCAGTCTTGTTTCTCGGATTGCCCTTACCGCGGCGGACGGCCTTCCACCGCCCGTCGATCGCCGTCTGCCACTGCCGCTCGGTCAACTCGCGGTAGAGCGTCCGCACCGGGGGATCTGCCGTGCCGCACAGCATCGACGCAAGGCTCACACCGTCGAGGCCCGACGGAATGCGGTCATGAAGGCCCGCCAGATCGAGCAGCGTCGGCAGCCAGTCCTCACAGCCCGTGGGAACGTCGATCGAGCGGCCGGCGGCAATCCTGCCGGGCCAGACGATCGCTGCTGGAACCCGCAGGCCCCCTTCGTAGGGCGACCCCTTCCAGTCACGGAGGGCACCGTTGCTCGCGAGCCGCGCGGTGTCGATGCCGCCGGCTCCCGGTGTCGTGGCTCCGTTGTCACTCGTGAACACGAAGATCGTGTCGTCGGTGAGTTTCATTTCGTCGAGCAGCCGCACGATGCGGCCGACCTCCCGGTCCATCCGCGTGACCATCGCGGCATACGTCGCCAGCGGCCGCTCGCAGGGCACGTATCCTTTGCCGCCGCGGTAGGGCTCCTCGTTGTCAAAGTGCTTCGCGTAGTCCGTGAGGGACGGCTCGTCAGCCGGAACCTCGAGCGCCAGATGCGGCACGGTTGTCGGGACGTACAGAAAAAAGGGAAGGTTCGCGTTCGTGCGGAGAAACTCGAGCTGTTTCTCGGCGATCAGGTCGGCGGAATAGGTCTTGCCGTCGATATCAACCCGCTTGTGGTTATCCCAGAGATGATCGGGGTAGTAGGAGTGCGCCTGCCGCTGGCAGTTGTAGCCGTAGAATCGGTCGAAGCCCGATGCCAGCGGGTCCGATACGCTGCCCGGTGCCCCCAGCCCCCATTTGCCGAAGCCGCCCGTTGCGTAGCCGGCAGCGCGGAGCAGATGGGCGAGGGTCACGGTGCCCGCCGGCATCGGGGCTTGTCCCTCGGGCTTGACCTCACGGTTGCTCCGCACCACCGCATGGCCGGGATGCATTCCCGTCATAAGCACGCAGCGACTGGGCGCACAGACCGCGCTTCCCGCCCAGTGCCGCGCGAGCCGAGTGCCGCGGGCAAACAAGCGGTCGATCTCCGGCGTGTGGATGTCGCGGGAGCCGAGAGCCGCCACATCACCCGACCCCAGATCGTCGCAGAGAAAAAAGACGATGTTGGGAGGCCGCGGCCCCTCGGCCCGGGCTCCACCGGCCAACAGCACCGACGCCAGCGCGATGCCGACGAAGAGGAGTCGGTGCCACGCTTGTCTTGCCATGTCAGGCATCTCCTGCTGATCCGAATGGAAACGCCAGCTCATTCCCCACCGCGGAGTCTGGCGAGGAGATAGTCCGTCACCGACGCGTGCCGCACGCCGGCCGCTCCCGGATAGACCAGTTCGCACGGCACGCCCGCCTGATCGAGCCGTTCTTTCAGCTTCACGCCGAAGTTGGCCGAGTGGGTCGGATCCTTCTGCTCCTGGCCGAGGGCTGGAGGAGCACCGTAGTGCAGGTAAATCGGCGGATCGTCCGCCGACACGAGTGCATACGGCGAATACTGGTTGATCACCGGCAGGAGCCGGTCGCGGGCCGCGAGAAACTCGGCGAACTGACTGTCCCGCTTGTCAGCACTCCTCATGAAGCCGAAGGCATGGCCGCCGTAGCGGCTGTTGGGCGTCCACTCCTTCATCTGGAGTGGGTCAAGCGTGGTCTGCGCGCCGGTCACGGCGGCCGCCAACAGCCGCGTCGACTCCCGCGCCACCGGATCGGCACTGGTCGGATCGGCCATGTCGTCGTGAAACGCCAGCCACAGGCTCGAGCAGGCGCCGGCCGAGCCGCCGCTGGCGGCGATCCGCGCCTTGTCGATCTGCCACTCGGCCGCTCGGCTGCGGACGGTCTGCAGCGCCCTCGCGGCATCCGAGAGCGGCGCTTCTACCGGCGGCTCGATGCCCGCATCCATCGCCTCCTTGATGAACCGGTATTCGGTCGACACCACGGACACTCCAGCCGCAAGCAGTTTCGGCAGCATGCCTGTCAGACCACTCATCCGGTCGCCCCCCTGCCAGCCACCACCATGGATGAAGAAGAGCAGCGGCGCGGGCTTATCAGCCGCGGCCTGCGGCGTCTTCCAGAAATGCATCACCTGCTTCGGATGGGAGCCGTAGGAGACGTCGGATGCCGTGGGTGGGGGACCGAACTGCCGCTCGTAGGCGACCTTGAACGGATTCACGGCGGGGACGGGGACATTCTCATTGACGAGATCCGGCTGCACCGACTGCCACCAGCGGTCGTACTCGGCGGTGAGGCGGGCCACGACGTTTGGATGCTGCTTCACGAGGTCGTTCTGCTCGCCCGGATCAGCAGCGACGTCGTAGAGCTCCCACGCCTTGGGCGTGTTCTTCACGTTCACAAGGCTCCACTTCCCCTCGCGAATGCGACACTGTCGGTAGGCGGTCTCCGCCTGCTTGCCGCGATCCCAGCGGCCGATGTGCGTGAAGAGGGGTCGGTCGGGCCACGCGGCTTTTCCGTCGCGCAACAGCGGCACGAGGCTTCGGCCTTCGACCTTGGCCGCCACCTCAGGAGGTATCGCCACGCCAGAGAGCTCACAGAGCGTCGGCAGCACGTCGATGTGCGCCGTCACGGCCGGCACATCGACGCCGGATGGCAGCGTGCCCGGCCACCGCCAGAAGCTTGGGACTCGCGTTCCGCCGCGATAAGCGGTGCCCTTCGTTCCACGCATCCCGGCGTTGAAGACCGGGGCACCGGTGGCGGTGCCGTTGTCGGTCGTGAACACGACGAGCGTGTCGTCGGCCAGCCCCCACTCGTCGAGCTTCTTGAGCAGCCGGCCGATGTTCGTGTCGACATTCTCGATCATGCCGTAGAACTTCGCGATCTCGGCCCGCTGCCGTGGGTCCTTCACGCCCGCGGCCTCGAGCTTCGCGAGGTACGGCGCGTCGGAACCCGGCGGGCAGTCGAGCGGCGAGTGCGGCGTGTTCGTCGCGACGTAGCAGAAGAATGGCTGGTCCTCTTTGCGGCAGCGGTCGATCCAGTCGAGTGCGGCGTCGAAGAAGACGTCGGTGCAATAGCCCGTGGTCTTCACGAACGTGCCGTCACTGCGGATCACCGGATTGAAATACGCGTTGCCCGGCGCGTCGCCGCAACTGCCCGGGTAGCTCTGCCCGATCCCGCCGCCGCCGTGGATGAAGACACGGTCGAAGCCGCGCTTGCCCGGCTGGTAGGCGTCTTCGTCGCCCAGGTGCCACTTGCCGAAGATGCCGCTTGAGTAGCCGGCCGTCTT
>JBIIGJ010000050.1:0-24043 GCA_044236455.1 Pirellulales bacterium | reverse complement strand
CTCGCGAAGGCCGCATGGATCGTCGGCCATGACCTCAACTCATGGCAGCAGAACGAAAACCCCGACTCGTCCCGCAGAAAAGCCACCCGCCGTGCGGCCTCCGCCGCCGAAAGAGGCTTGACGAATATGCGAGGGTGCCGCAGGCCGGCATAGAACTCGAACAGAACCTGATCCGACAGCAACCATTCATCGGGCGACCGCAGGGCGTCGTTCGCAAGCGCGATGGCAGCCTCGTGCTCCCGACAATCTTCGTCGGCGGCGTACAGCAGAATGTTGGTGTCGAGGCTCTTCATCTCAGCGTTTTCGTCGGCGGCTTCTGCGGCGAGGCTCGTCGGCCGCGGAGCCCGTCTCATGCTCGACGCCGTGAAGCACGTCCTTCAACTGACCGGCCTCGACGAGCACACCGCCGCCACGAAACGTGGGAAATCGGGCCGGCTGCTTGGGCACGTGGGCCGGCGTCTGTTCGAGCAGCCGATCCACCGCCCGCCGAACGAGTTCGCTCACCGGCCGGTCCTGCTGCCGGGCGACGGACCGCAACCGCTCCATGATCGGATCTGGAAAGAGAATCTGAATCTTTTGCATGGATCCATGCTATAGCCATGGACCACGTGGGGCAACGCCGGAAACAGGACGCGACGATCGCTCCACGGGGACGCGGCGAGCGCCTCCGTCCCCCTTGCCAAAATACTATACGTGTGTATACACATATGAGCTGGCGTGATCGCTGATGCCACGGGCGGCAGGCTGGGATAGACTTCAGGGCATGGTCACAAGCCCGCAGCACAGCCCCGGTCAGAGCCCCCTTCATAGCCCTGAGCAACTCAGCGGCGAAGAGACGCACGCGAAGCCGACCGTTGTCAGGTTCGGCTTCGACGTGCTCGATCGGGTGGAACAGGCGGTGGCCATGGTCAAGGAACGACTCAAGCGGGCGGTCGCGGCACTGGAAGCGGCAGGTGTGCCCTACGCTGTCGTGGGAGGCCATGCCGTGGCGGCGTGGGTCTCGCAGATCGATCCGGCCGCCGTGCGGACGACGGTCGACGTCAACATCCTGATCGCCCGCGTGGATTTCGACCGGGCGAGGGCGGCCTTGGAGGCCGTCGGCTTCATCCACTCCTTCACGTTTGGGATCGACATCTTCGTCGACGGCCCGGAAGGGAAGGCTCGCGAGGCGGTGCACATCATCTTCGCCGGCGAACGGGTGAAGCCCGAGCATGCAGTGCCGGCGCCGGATCTCTCGGCGACTGCCGCATTCGAGGGCTACAAAATCGTCGATTTCGACCGGCTGCTCGTCATGAAGCTCACCGCGTTCCGCCTCAAGGATCGCGTTCATCTCCTCGACATGATCGACGTCGGATTGATCGACGCGGCGACGCTCGACCGGCTTCCTCCGGAACTGCGGCCACGGCTCGAACAGCTCCTAAACAATCCCGACGGTTAAAGCAAAAGAGCTGCGTCCCCTTTTCAGGCGGCCTGACGGACGTCGGCGAGCAGGGCATCGACGTCGGCGTCGGTCACTGCCCACGAGCACATGAACCGGCAGGCGTCCGCGCCGATGAAGTTGTAGAACTTCCAGCCTTTCGCCCGCAGCGTGTCGGCGAGCGTGTCGGGCATCCGCACGAAGACGGCGTTGGCCTGCCGCTGCCCCACCACCTCGATGCCCGGGATCGCGCGGAAGCCCTGCTCGAGACGGGCCGCGGCGGCGTTGGCACGCCGGGCGTTGGCAAGCCACGAGCCATCTTCGAGGAGCCCCACCCAGGGAGCCGTCAGGTATCGCATCTTCGAGGCCAGCTGGCCCGCCTGCTTGCAGCGATAGGCAAACTCGTCGGCGAGGCTCGTGTTGAAGAACACCACGGCATCGCCCACACCCATGCCGTTCTTCGTGCCGCCGAGGCAGAGCACGTCCACGCCCGCCTCCCAGGTGATCCTCCGCGGCGGCACGTCGAGCGCCGCCACGGCGTTGGCGAACCGGGCCCCGTCCATGTGGAGCCGCAGGCCGTGCCGCCGGCAGGTGTCGCTGACCGCGGCGATCTCGTCGATCGAATAGACGGTCGAGAGTTCGGTGGCCTGCGTGATGCTCACGACACGGGGCTTGGGATAGTGGATGTCGCGGCGACGCTCGACGGCATGCGTGATCCCGGCGGGGCTGAGCCTGCCGGAGTCGCCGGGCAGGGTGAGAAGTTTCGTGCCGTTGGAGAAAAATTCCGGGGCCCCGCACTCGTCGGTTTCGACGTGCGCCACCTCGTGGCAGAGGATCGCGTGGTACGACTGGCACATGGCGGCGAGGGCCAGCGAGTTGGCGGCCGTGCCATTGAACACGAAAAACACCTCCGCCGGGCACTCGAAGATCTCGCGAATCAGTTCGCAGGCCCGGGCCGTCCACGAGTCGTCGCCGTAGCTCGACTGGCAGTCGCGGTTGGCACGGGCGAGCGATTCCCAGGCGCCAGAACTCATCGGCGCCGTGTTGTCGCTGGCAAACTGGCAGCCTGGCGTGACGGTCGAAATCGACATGGGAAGGCCTCTTTTTGCGTTTGCGTCGTTGCCGCTCGGGCCGCACGCGTATCGCCAATGATCAGAGGAGCCTACGCGGCCGGCCGCAAGAGCGACTAGCCGGGCTATGACACGGTTTCGCCGAAAAAGAGCTGCGTCCCCTTTTCACGCCTTCGGATCACCGGCAGGCGGGCTGGCTGGCCAACTGCACGAGGGCCTCGATCACGCGGGCCCGGGCCGCGGCATCGCGGAGGATCAGATAGCGGTGCTTTCCCGTGGCGTCGGGCGTGAACACCGTGGCCCCCGCGTCGGTCACGGTCACCCTGCCGGGCGGCGAACGCTCGAAGTAGCCCCGGTCTCCGAGAACGGAGTCGAGCACGCTCGTGAGATCCCAGCTCGGCCGGTCCTGCGGTGGCGGAGAGACGATACGATAGGCCTCGGCGACGGGATGATGGGGCACGTATCCGAAATCGTCGACGATGCTCTGGCTCGGATAGGGAAGCGCGATGCCGATCTCGAAGCCGCTCCAGACCATCTCCGTCGGCCAGCGGTCGGCGATCGCCGCGGCCGACGCCCGGTCGGCGATCACGTTGTATTCACCGTAGGCGGCGTTGCCGTCGATCGGCGCGAACGCGCCGGCCATGAGTTCGAGCAGCCGCACCTTCTTCGCAACGAGTTCCACGCCTGGCAGCGTACTGGCCGCGTCGGCCGGGCTGTCCAAGAGCCGGGCGAGGTTCGTCGAGAATCCCACCTGGATCATCACCACGGAACGATCCTCGGCCGCAGCGAGCGCCTTGCGCAAGAGCGCGACCGCATCGGGGGCTTCGTTGCCATCGAGCAGGTCGTGCGGGTAGCGGGCGGCTTTGCCGTCCTGCGCGGAAGCCAGATGCAGATAGTACATGATCCGCTTGATGCCCCGCGGCCCGGCGGCGCCGATCGGAAGGTCGGGCCGGCCGTAGAAGGTGTTCACGCAGTCGACGAACGGCGCCGCCTGCGGATCGTCGCTGCTCACCGTCACGGCCAGCAGCCGGCAGCGGCCGCGCGACTCGAGCGCGTGGAGCATCGCCAGCGCCGCGACGTCGTCGCAGTCGCCGCCGATGTCGGTATCGAAGATCACGGGCACCGGCGCGGGGGATTCGGCCCGCGTTGACGGGCCCGGGGCACACGTCACGAAGGTGAGGAAAAGAGCGAGGATACCGAGCCGGACACGCGATTGAGTCGTCATGGTGAGTCAGTTGGTTCCAGAGTGGATTGAAGCGCAAAGATTTCGTCGCGTCGCGGGGCTGAGGCCTGTGCACCATGTCGGGTCACCGCGATCGCCGCTGCGGCATTGGCGAATCGCGCCGCCTCGACGAGGTTTTTCCCCTCAGCGATCGCCACGGCCAGGCAGCCGTTGAAGACATCGCCCGCGGCGACGGTGTCGACCGGCGTGACCTCGTAGCCGGCCACATGAGCCGTCGCGGCGGCTTCGGCCACGAGCGCCCCTTGGCAGCCGAGCGTGATCACGGCCGACCGCGGCCCCATGGCGAGCAAGCGGCCGGCGGCGGCTGCGGCGGAGGATTCTTCGGTCACAGCCAGCCCTGTAAGCAGCTCGGCCTCGGTCTCGTTGGGCGTGAGGATCGCCACCTGCGCCAGGAGCCCGGCGTCGAGCGGCCGCGCGGGTGCAGGGTTGAGGATTACGGGCACACCCGCGGCATGGGCCATCGCGACCGCGTGGCGCACGGTCTCGAGAGGAATCTCGAGTTGCACGAGCAAGATGTCGGCGGCCCGGATCGCGGCACTGGCCCGATCGACGTCGGCAGGGGTCAGCCGGTCGTTGGCCCCCGATGCCACGGCGATGCTGTTCTCGCCGCGGTCGTCGACGAGGATGAACGCCACTCCCGAAGGCGTCACCGGATCGCGGGTGATGAAGGTCGTGTCGATGCCATCGGCGGCGAAGGCGGCCACCGCTGCGTCGCCCATCGCGTCGGCCCCGAGCTTCGCGATGAAGGTGGTGTGGCCTCCGGCGCGGGCCGCGGCGACGGCCTGGTTGGCTCCCTTGCCGCCGCCGACGCTTGCGAACGTGCCGCCGATCACGGTCTCGCCGGGCCGCGGCAGGCTCCGAACGCGCACGACGAGATCGGTATTGGCACTGCCGACGACGACGATGTTGGCGGAAGAGGATGCCATGACGTTACGCGATGTCCCTTATCTGGCGGCGATCAGCAGGGCGAGCCCCGCACCGTAGAGCACGAACATGAGCGCGAGCAGCCGGCCGGTGCCCGCCGGCGCCGACGCAAACTCCCGCCAGACGAACACGCCCCACAATGCCGCCACCATCGTCGCCCCCTGGCCAAGCCCATAGGAAACGGCCGGGCCCGCCTTGTCGGAGGCGAGGATGCTCAGGCTCATGCCGATGTTCCAGATCACGCCTCCGAGGATGCCAACGAAATGCACCCACGGGCTGCCGGCAAAATACTCGCGGGCACCCACCGGCTCACCCTGGAACGGCCGCACCATCACGAGCGAGTTCCAGAGGAAGCTCGACAGGAAGAGCCCCGCGGAGAAGACGACGATCGCCGCGTAGGGCCCGAGCTTTCCGGATTCTGGAGCGGCGAAGTTGGTCGCCATCGCCGCCACCACGAACCGGTAGAAAAATCCCATCAAGACACCCGCGGCCACCGAGAGGATCATGCCGAGCCGTGGCGTCGCGGCCGACGAGGTCGCCGCCCGCTTGTAGGCGATCGCGTCGAGGATGATCGCCAGCATGATGGCGACGACACCCAGGCCGATGAGCAGCGGATTGCCGACCGGCTTGGCGAGGTAGGACGTCACCACGCCGATCACAAGCGCCAGGCCGACGCCGACCGGAAACGCCACCGCCATCCCCGCGATCCCGATCGCCGCGACAAGCAGGATGTTGGAGAGATTGAAGATCGCCCCGCCCAGGAACGCCGACCAGACGGCCGACCGGTCGGCCTGGGCGAGATCGGCGAGGAACGGCCGGCCCGCCGTGCCGAGGCTTCCGCACGTGAACGCCGACACGAGCGCAAGCAGGAGCACGCCGAGCGAATAGTCCCAGTAGTAAAGCTGGAACGGCCAGGCCCGGCCGGCGAGCTTCTGCGTGTTGGCCCACGAGCCCCAGCAGAGCATCGTCACGACACACATCGCGACCGCCACGGGGAATGAATCGATGATCATCATGGCAGCACAAACCAACGCAAACGATTGTTCTTGCGAAACTACGGCAGACGCTAGCAGTCCCTGCGGCATCCGGCAAGTGGCCGGCAGACTGCTTCGTGCCGATGAGCACTCGGTCCATCGCCCACGAAAAATTGCTGTCAGCGGCAAAAAACGCCGATGAATCGGGTGGGCGTTGCCCACTCTCCCACTCTGGCGTATCATTCAGGCATGACCACGAAAACCACCGACAGCAAGGGCCGGCTGACGCTTGGCGAGCGCTTCGCGAACCGGACGGTCATCGTCGAGGAGATCGACGAAACCGAGGTGCGTATCTCGCTCGCCCGGGTCGTGCCCGAGCGTGAGATGTGGCTGCACGACAACCGTGCTGCCAGCGCCGCCGTTCGTCGTGGGCTGACCGACGCAAAGGAAGGTCGACTCTCGATCGCCCCCGACCTTGCCTCCGACGCCGCATTGGCTGACCGGCTGCAGGATTAGCCGTCGTGTTCACGCTCCGTTGGACCGACGAGGCGGCCTCCGAATACGCCCGCCTCAAAGACAAAGCCGAGGCTGCCATCGAGAGGCGGCCGGGCAAGGGCCGCCGCAAGGCGAGTCGAAACGAGGGCCTCTTCAAGCAGGTTCATAAGTGCGTCTCGCTCCTGGCGGAGAACCCCCGGCATCCAGGACTGCAGACCCACGAGTTCCGTTCGCTTGAGCATCCCTTCAACCCGAACGACAAGGTCTTCGAAGCCTACGCCCAGAACCGCACGCCAGGCGCGTACCGCGTCTTCTGGTGCTACGGTCCGGCGACCAGCGAGATCACGATCATCGCGATCACACCCCATCCATAGCCGTGGCTCACGGCGGCCGGATCACAGGGCCCGGAGCGTGGCCACGGAACTCCGCGGCACGAGCGTCGTGGGCACCACCACGCTCGCGGGCGGCTGCTCGGCGGGGTTTTCGATCCGTCGGCAGAGCATCTCGATCGCCAGCCGGCCGATCTCGGCGGGATCCTGCCGCACCGTCGTCATCGGCACCGCCAGCACGCCCGAATAGGGCTGCTCGTCGAAGCTCACGAGCGACACGTCGGCCGGGACTTTTATTCCAGCCTCCAGGAGCGACTCGAGGGCACCGATCCCCACGAGGTTGGAAAACGCGAAGATCGCCGTGAACTCCACGCCGGAGGCCAGCAGGGAACGCACGCCCGCGCGGCCCGACTCCTTGCCGAAGCTGGTGCCGGTCACGAGCCGGGCATCGAAGCGGATGCCGTGCTCCGCGAGCGCGTCGCGATAGCCCTGCATGCGGAGGTCGTCGGGCATCGTGCCGGCGAGCCCGCGGATACAGGCGATCCGCCGATGCCCACGGCTGATGAGGTGGCTGACGGCCGCAAAGCTGCCCTGGCGGCTGTCGGACATCACCGACGGCAGCCGCAAGAGCGGGAACCCACGGTCGACGAGCACGACCGGTAGCGGCGAGGATTCGAACTGTTTGAGGTGGTCGCACTGCTGGCCCACCGGGATCACCACGAGCCCGTCGGGCTGCCGGGTGAGCAGACCGGTGATCAGCTCGATCTCGTGGGCCACGTCGTCGCCGGCATCGCCGAGCAGCACCGAGTAGCCGCGGGCATGTGCCGCCGCCGAGACGGCGCGGGCGATGGCCGCGAAGAAGGGATTCGCGATATCGGGCACGACCAAGCCGATCGTCCGCGTGCTTCCGAGCCTCAGGCCCTTGGCGACGAGGTTGGGCGAAAAGTGCAGGGCCGCGGCAGCCTGCCGCACGCGGTCCTGCGTGGCACGGCTGATCCGATACTGGTCACCGAGCCCGTTGAGCACCCGCGACGCGGTCGGGATCGACGTGCCGGCCCGCTGCGCAACCTCCTTGAGGCTGCCCGTCTTCGCAGGACCGCGTGGCGCAGGGCGAGGAGAGGCCGGCCGGCGTGAGCGTTTCTTGTCAGTCATCGTAAAAAGGCGACACAGCCAATCCTGTTCGGGACGGAATGCGCCAGTAACTCAAAGCCCCCGGGCGGAAGCCGGGGAACTCTTGGGTTGAATACCGTCCGGTGCAAACGAAAAGAGCTGCGTTCTTTTCTCCCTACTTCAGCAGGTCTTTGAAGACCTTGCGGACCTTCTCCACCTTCGGCGACACCACCGCCTGGCAATAGGGCTGGAACGGGTTGTTGGCGAAGTAGTCCTGGTGATACTTCTCCGCCGGATAGAACGTGCTGGCAGGCGTGACCTCCGTCACGATCCGGCCCGGAAAGACCTTCGCTGCATCGAGCTTCGCGATCACCTCTTCCGCGGTCTTCTTCTGCTCGTCGTCGTGGTAGAAGATGCCCGAGCGGTATTGCGTGCCGACGTCGGCGCCCTGCCGGTTCTTCGTCGTCGGATCGTGCGTGCTGAAAAACACCTCGAGCAGCTTTTCGTAGGGCACCTGCTGCGGATCGTATTCGATCTCCACCGCCTCGGCATGGCCCGTCTGCCCGGTGCAGACCTGCTGATACGTGGGGTTTGGGTTCTTCCCGCCGATATAGCCGCTCGTCACCGACTGCACGCCCTTGATCTGGGCGTAGACCGCCTCCGTGCACCAGAAGCAGCCCCCGGCAAACGTCGCCTTCGCCAGTTCACCCTCAGCACCCGCTGCCAATCCGCTGCTCATCATGATCGCTCCTGCCAGAAACAACCGGACCACATGTGCCGTCATGTTCGTCGGCTCCTCGAAGGATTCGATGATCGATTCCCCACTCATTGTAGTCCGTTATCGCCGTAAGCGTATGCGTCGAAACGGCCACTTTCCGATACCGGGAAGCCGGGATCGGCGGAAGCTCGAGGAGCTGTCTTCACGAAAAACACAGCGTCCTGCTGTTTTTTCTTGGCAAACGCAGTTTGCTGGTGCTGCGCTTCGCATCCTGCGAAGCAGTCATGGGGGAAGCCGGGATCGGCGGAAGCTCGAGGAGCTGTCTTCACGAAAAACACAGCGTCCTGCTGTTTTTTCTTGGCAAACGCAGTTTGCTGGTGCTGCGCTTCGCATCCTGCGAAGCAGTCATGGGGGAAGCCGGGATCGGCGGAAGCTCGAGGAGCATTGGGCGTATCCTCGCCCTCGCGACGAGACTTCTGCCGTCCCGGCGGCGCGTGACCAAGCGGCGTGGCTACGACTGCCCAGAAAGGAGAGCGATCTGCTCCGGATCGACGACGAATCGCAGCGGTTTCTCCGCCCACTCGCCCGCGTAGCCCACGCCGATCCGCGGCGTCCGCTCGATCAGCCGCCGTGGCACGGCGATCCCGCCGGCCTCCAGCCAAAGCCCCGCCCGACGGCTGGCCGGCCGGCCGTCGAAGGAACGGTCGATCCCCAAGGCCTTCGTGAGCCGCCCCGGCCCGACGTGCTCCCCCACGCCACGGATCAGCACCGCCGCTGGAACCCCCTCCTTGCCAGTGACGATATTGAGCATCCAGTGCATCCCGTAGCAGAGGTAGACATACCAACGGCCTGCCGGGCCAAACATCGTTGCGTTGCGCTTGGTGAGGCCGCGGGAGCCGTGGCAGGCCAGGTCGTGGGCGCCAAGATAGGCCTCCGTCTCGAAGACCAGGTGCCGCGTGAGCCGCCCATCGGCGGCCCTCACTACCAACGCCGCCCCGAGCAGGTCGCGGGCCACCCGATCAGCCGGCCGGTCGAAAAATGCTGGGGTCAAAGGCTCGCCGCTCACCAGATTTTCGCCGCATCTATGATGAAAGGTGTCGATCGATCATCATACTGCCTTTCCCCACAACCCGGAACGAATTTGCAGTCATGGAAGCAGGCATCGTCGGACTCCCCAACGTCGGCAAGAGCACCCTCTTCAACGCGCTCACCATGTCGAAGGCCGCGCAGAGCGCGAACTACCCCTTCTGCACGATCGAGCCCAACGAGGGAATGGTGAGCGTGCCCGACGATCGCCTCACGCGGATCACGAAATACATCCCGCCGCAGAAGGTGATCCCCGCCGCCCTCAAGCTGGTCGATATCGCGGGCATCGTGAAGGGGGCCAGCGAGGGCCAGGGCCTCGGCAACAAGTTCCTCTCGCACATCCGCGAGGTCGACGCGATTCTGCAGGTAGTCCGCTGCTTCGAGGATCCCGACGTGATCCACGTGTCGGGCAAGGTCGATCCCGTCTCCGACATGGAGACGATCGAGATCGAGCTGATGCTGGCCGATATCCAGCATCTGGAAAACAGTCTGCCCAAGCTGGAACGTTCGGCCAAAGGAGCCGACAAGGATGCCAAGCTCAAGGTTGAGGTGATGAAGAAGTGCCTCGCCCACCTGGTGGCCGAGAAGCCGCTCCGCACGCTCACCCTCGACGAGGCCGAGAAGGTGGCCGTGAAGGAATTCGGACTGCTCACGGCCAAGCCGATCCTCTACGTGGCCAACGTCGACGAAACCGACCTCGACGGCAAGGGCCCGCTCGTGCAGAAGGTCCGCGAGGCGGCGGCGAAGGCCGGCGCGGAGGTCGTGCCGGTCTGTGCCAAGCTCGAGGCCGAGATCGCCGAACTCGACGAGGCCGACCGGGGCGAGATGCTCGCCGGCGCGGGGCTCACGGAACCGTCACTCGCGATGCTGGCCCGCGCCGCCTACAAGACGCTCGGACTGCAGAGCTACTTCACGGCCGGCGAGAAGGAGGTCCGCGCGTGGACGGTGTCGATCGGAGCCACCGCCCCGCAGGCAGCCGGCGTGATCCACACCGACTTCGAGAAGGGCTTCATTCGGGCCGAGATCTACTCGCTGGCGGATCTCGAAACCTACAAGACAGAGAAGGACATCCGCGCCGCGGGCAAGCTCCGCGTGGAGGGGAAGGAATACGTGATGCGCGACGGCGACATCTGTCACTTCCTTTTCAATAAATAGCGAATGCGGGGCCATCGATGGCCGCATAACGTCCCATACAAGCCCGGAGCGTCAGCGATGGGATCGGCTACGCGCTGAGTGATTCCGGCCGCGGGCGGTGATCGCGGAGGTTCTCCGGCAGCCAGTCATCGTCGCCCTCGTCCGGATTCGCCTCCGGACTCGCACCGTAGCCACCTTCTTCCTCGTCGCCGTGCGAATCGACCGTGCCGCCGATGAACGAATAGGCCACCGGGATCATGATCAGGATCAGCACGGTCGTCACCATCTCGCCGAACGTCATCGCCGCCGCCATCGGAATCAGGAACTGCGCCTGGAAGCTCTTATCGAAGAGCAGCGGCAGGAGACCGCCCACCGTCGTGATGCTCGTGAGAAACACCGGCCGGAACCGCACGCATCCCGCTTCCCGGATCGCCAGATGGAGCGGCCGCCCCTCGCGAACCCGCGCGTTGATGAAGTCGATCAGCACGATCGAGTCGTTCACCACGATGCCTGAAAGCGCGACCACGCCGAACATCGTGAAGAGCGACAGCGGCATGCCGAGCATGGCGTGGCCGAAGACGGCACCGGCGGCGCCGAACGGGATCGCTGTGAGGATCAGCAGCGGCTGCAGGTAGGAGCGGAACTCGATCGTGAGCAGGACAAACATCGTGAACACCGACACGATGAAGCCCAGACCGAGGCTGCGGAGCGATTCGTTGGTCTGCTCCTGCTCCCCTTCCCAGCGGACGCGAACTGCGGGAAACTCGTCCTTGAGCACCGGCGCGAGCCGCCGCTCCAACTCCTCCGTGACCTGCCCGGAGGTGAGAGATGAACCGGAATCGAAGTCGGCTGTCACCGTGATAGACCGCTTTTGTCCGAGGCGGTTGATCTCCGAATAACCGCGGGCCACCTTCGTATCGGCCAGTTCGCCGAGTGGACGGGCGATGCCATCGGGACCCTTCACCCGCACGTCTTCGAGTGCTGCGAAGCTCCGCCGTTCTTCGCGTGGGTAAGCCACCATCAGCTTCACCTCGTGCCGGCCCCGCTGCAGCCGCATCACCTCCTCGCCGTAGAAGCTCGCTCGGATCGTCGAGGCCACGTCGGAGAGCGACACTCCCATCGCCTCGGCCTGCGGCTTCACTTTCATCTGATACTCCCACTTGCCCGGCCGGGAATCGTCATCGACGTCGATGACGCCCGGATACTCGGCCAGCCAGCCCTTCACCCGCTCGACCGCCGTCTCCAACTGCCGCACCGACTCTTTGTCGGACGGGGCCAGCAGCTTGAACTCGATCGCCTTGCCTGCCGGGCCGATGTTCTCCGAGGCGAAGATGACGCTGTCGGCCCCGGGCACCGATCCCGAGGCCTTCCGCCACTCGGAGAGGAACTGTTCGCTGTTCACGGTGCGGTTGATCGCATCCTCGAGTTCCACGCTCACCGAGCCGATGTGGCTGCCACCGAGCTTCGATTCCACGCTCGGCTTGCCCCGTACATCGGCGGAGCCCACGGAACTGTGCACGAAAGTCACGAGCGGTCGGCCGCCCGCAGCCAGCCTCGAGGAGGTTTCTTCGAGGGCCCGCTCGACCTGCGCGATCGCCTCCTCGGTGATGCTCGCCGGCGTTCCATCCGGGAAGATCAGCCTCGCCTGGATCCGCTTGGCGTCGATCTTCGGGAAGATCTTGAACGGCGTCACGCCGCTGCGAATGAGCCCGACCGCAAGGATCAGGATCGCCGCGGCGCCGGCGAGCACGGCGTACCTGTTTTCGATCGCCGCCTCGAGCGCGGGAGCGTAGCAGCGTTTCACGAACCACTTGAGGCCATTGTCGCAGCTCCGCTGCAGGAACTGCAGGGCGGGCAGGAGCGGCCGGAGGGGGGAAAACAGAAACTGGAAGAACCGCAGCACGGCACTGTCTTCGTGGGCCAGATGCCCTGGCAGCACGAAGAGGGCCTCAGAGAGCGAGACCAGCAGCGTGGCAATGAAGGCGAACGGCATCACCGCGATGAACTTGCCCATCACGCCGGAGACGAACAAGAGCGGCATGAACGTGATCACAGTCGTCATCACCCCCGACACGACCGACGGGAGCACCTCCGCCGTGCCATCGATCGCCGCCTGCACACGCCCCTTCCCCATCTTGCGGTGGCGTTCGACGTTGTCGCTGACCACGATCGCATCATCGACGTCGATGCCCACGGCCATCAGGAAGGCAAACATCGAGAGCATGTTGAGCGTCTGGTCGCCGGCGAACATGAGCGCCCCGGTGCCGAGCATCGAGACGGGCACGCCCATCGCCACCCAGAACCCGATCTTGAGGTCGAAAAAGAGGGCCAGCAGCACGAACACGATCGCCAGGCCCTGCGTGCCATTGGAAAGCAGCATGTCGAGCCGTTCGCGGACGTCGACGGAGGCGTCGGCCCAGGTGACCAGTTCATAGCCCGGAGGCAGTTGCGCCTCGGCGACATACTTCTTCACGGCCGCCACCATCGCCAGCAGGTCCTCCCCCGAACTGCGGTCGATGGAGACCATCAAGCCGGGGCGACCGTTGATCCGGTCCCGCCCGGCGACGTCGACGAAGCCGTCCCGCACCGTTCCCAGATCGCCGACGGTGAGCACGAGGCCGTCGGGCCGCGTCACGAGCGGCAGCTTGGCGATGTCCTCGCCGAGATACTGCTTGTTCTTGCCGCGGAGCAGGATTTCGCCCCCCTCGCTGCGGATCGTGCCGCCGGGGAGCTCCAGATTCTCCTTGCGCACGATGTCAGCGACCGCCTTGAGCGACAGGCCGTGCTTGCGGAGCGTGTCTTCGGAGATCTCGATCGTGATCTCGTAGTCCTTGGCGCCGCCGATGTTGGCCGCCGACACCGTCGGCAGCGCCAAAAGGTCGTCACGCACCCGCTCGGCGACGTCTCGCAGCTGCAGCTCCGACCGCTCGTCGCTGCCGACCGACGGCGGTGCCACGACGCCCACCTTGATGGCCGGCTCGCGAAGCGTCACCTGCTCCACCTTCGGATCCTCAGCCAGTTCGGGCATGCTCGGAATTCGCTCGACTTCGGAGCGGATCTCTCCCACCACCCGCTGCGGATCCTTGACCCCATCGGTCATCTCGAAGACGCAAAACCCCATCCCCTCGCGGGCGATGCTCGTGATCTTCTTGATGCCCACGACGCTTCGGCAGGCCTCCTCCACCTTCTGGCAGATGCCCTCCTCGACCTCCTCAGGCGTGGCGCCCGGATAGGGCACGCTCACCAGCGCGATCTCCAGGTCGAACTCCGGAAACGCCTCGCGGCGCATCGAGGAAAAGCTGATCCAGCCGATGATCATCACGGCGAAGACCAGCACGTTCATGGCAGGCGTGTTGTGAACCGTCCAGGCGATGATCGACCTCACGGGGCTGCCTCCACCAGTTGCATGCCTTCCCGGGGATTCGCGAGTTGGCTGGTGACGACGCGGTCGGTCGGCAGCAGGCCGCTGTCAGCCTCCTTGAAGGCGATCAGGCCGCCGCCTGCATGGAACGGCCGCGGATGCATGATCACCAGCTTGTCATCCCGCATCACGAACATCTCGCCCGAGGGCCGCACCGCCTCCTGCGGCACAGAGACCAGCGGCTGCGGCACGTCAACCTGCACGAGCACGTCGACGAACATGCCCCGTAGCAGCGACCGCGGCGCCTCGGGGGGTAGCGTCGCCATCGTCGCCCCGTAGCGATCGATGGCCTTCACGTTGGCCGGCTTCGTCACGAGCACGCGGCAGGGGAGTGTACGGGTTTTCTCATCGAGCCCCCGCCCCTCCTGCCGGGAGAGGATGCCGTCCCACTCGTACGACCTGTCGCCGAGCGTGAACACCACCCTCGCGGGCGCGTCGGGCAGATCGTGGGCGCCGAGTCCGTCGCCATTGGCCGCACGGCCTCCCCAGACCTGCGACAGTTCGTCCATTCGCAGGCTCGTCTTCACCTCCACGGCACTCGTGTCCTCGAGCGTGACCAGCGGCGTTCCCTTCGCGACGAACGAGTCCTGCTCCACCTTGTCGTCCACCACCACGCCATCGACCGGCGCTACCACCCGGGTTCGCGAGAGGTCGAGCTTGGCACGTTCGAGCATGGTCGACGCCAGGGCCTGCGCCTCGGTGAACCGCCCGCGTCTTTTGGTGAGCACGCGTTTCTGTCCCTGGAGCATGGTCAGCGCGTTGGTCGCCGTGAGTTCGTCCCGAAGGGCCCGCTCGTGTTCGGTTTCGGTGACGATGCGATTGGCCTTCAGGTTGTCGAGTCTGGCCACTTCGCGGCGGGCCAGGTCGACCTGCCGCTGGGAGAGTTCGGCCGACGTGGCATTCTGCGCCAGTTCCTCGTCGATCTCCTCGATGTTGAGGGCTGCCTGCCTGACCTCGCCCTCCAGCCGCTGCACGTCGAGCTGGTAGTCGCGGGGGTCGATCTCGAAGAGCACGCTGCCAGCCTTCACGAACTGGCCGGCGCGGCACGACTCGCACTTCCGTAGCAGGCGGCCCGGTACCTCGGCGGCAAGCGTCACCTCCCGGAGCGGCACGACCACACCATCGGCATCGATCTCGATCCGCCCTTCCATCTGTTGGATGGGCGTGGTCCGCACCGCCACGGCCGCGGGAGCTTCGACCGCCCTGCGGGGCGGCGGTTTCTGGCTGCCGAGCGCCATGAAGCCGGCGATCGCTGCCCCAAGGATCAAGAGGGGCAGTATCCAGCCGACAAGTTTCCGCACGATATTCATGACGCCTGGCATCTCGGTGCACGTACCTTCTTCGTACTACTGAGTTTACGAAACGACAACCGCACTGCCCCCCCGAGTTTCACGCCTGCTTAACGCCGAACCCGGCGGCACATTGGCATGACAGCACTTTTCTGTTAGCATGACAGCATGATACGAACTCAGATCCAACTTCCGGATTCCGATTACGAACGCCTCCGCGAAGCCGCGCGGCGGCAGGGCCGATCGATGGCCGACTGCATCCGAGAGGGCATCGATCTCTATCTGGCTGGCGCAGGCCAGCGGAAAACCGACCTCGCATCGCTGGCCGGTCGTTTCCATCCACGCGACGCGAGCGACCTCAAGCCGCACGACCAAGCCTGGATCGTCGCCGCCGGCGAGCGCAACGAGAGCGGCGGTGATCGTCCAACAGGATGAAGGCACGATGAAGGCGATCTTCGTCGACACGTCCGGCTTCTATGCGTTTCTCGACGGCACCGATCCGTTTCATGACGCGGCCCGAGCGGCCTTTGAGAACGCTGTCGAGAATGGCCGGCCGCTTGTGACCACAAGCTATGTGCTCCACGAAAGTTGGGCCGTGATCCAGGGCCGGCTCGGCTGGGAGGCCGTCGATGGCTGGCTCGACCGAATCGTGCCGCTGTGCGAGGTCGTGTGGGTAGATTCGCTGCTCCACGAGTTGGGCGCTGCCCGCTGCCGGCAGGCCCGCGAACGGCGACTCAGCCTGACCGACTGCGTGTCGATCGAGACGATGCGGCGTCGCGGTCTGACGGAGGCAATCGCGAGCGACGAACACTTCGCCCGCGAGGGATTTTCGCTGCCGACGCGATCCTAGCCCTTCAGCAGGTCTCGGTAGACATCGAGGAAGTGGGCCCCCACCTCCTCGGTGATGTGCTTCCAGGCCTCGTCGATGAGCGTGCCGGCCAGCAGGCCGTTGACCGCCTTCGAGGCGACCGTGCCCATCACCTCCGCCAGCCCGGTGTGGGGATGGGAGCCGAGCAGCCGCTGCGAATCGACATGCACAAACTCATTGGCCGCCAGCGACAAGGTCGGCAGCTTCGGCACCGGGTCGCGGCCGTTGATGTACCGGAAGATCCGCCCGCTAAACTCGCGGTTGAAAGCCTCGCAGGCCGTCTTGTTGCCGATCATCGGCGCACCGAACGTGCAGACCTCGTGCACCGGCACGAATTTTCGTTTCAAGAGCCAGGCGGCGAGAAGCGCGAGCGCGCCGCCGAGGCTGTGGCCCGTGATCCAGATCGGGCGGTCCGACTTTTTGACCTCTGCCTCCGCCGCGGTGGTGGCGCGGCCAGGAACGCCCGCACGCCGTCCGCAGTCACCTGCGTGCGGGCGATGCGGAGTGATTCGAGCCGGGGCAGTTGGGCGAGCTTGGCCAGCCCGGCATCGGTCACCGATGAGTCGTTGAGCGTGAGTTCCTTGAGCTTCGGCAAATCGCCGAGCATGGCGAGCGTGTCGTCGGTGACGTCCTTATTGCCCATCTCCAAAATCGCCACGTCGGCCTTTTGCTTGAGGATCTCGTAGCCGTCGCGATCCCAGCCGGTGAGATTCAATGCCCGCTCGCCGCCGATCACCCGCTCGCGTTCACCCAGGCCCACGATCGCCAGATAGGCATGCTGATAGGCGAACGGCACCGCGCCGACGACGAGCCCTCCCGTGAGCAGCAGCAATGGCTGCAGAAGTTGCCGCACGGTCCTGCGCCGCACGAGCACCGCCAGACCGCGGCCCACCAGCCAGAGCAGTCCCGCAGCTGCCAGCAGCAGCCCGAGAAAAATCAGCGTGGCGCCGATGATTTCGTTCATGCCCCGAGCATACGGCACGATGGCATTTTTAGCCCAGTGTTTCAGCCCACCGCTCTAGCCCACCGCTCTAGCCCACCGCTCTAGCCCAGTGCCAGCACGGCCTCGGCGCACGCCCGGCCGCTCGCGAGCGCGCCGTTGATCGAGGCCGTCGTGCAATGGTCGCCGCAGATGAACAGGCCGGGAGCCACCTGCGATGCTATCGCGCGGCTCCGCCGCGCGGCCGGTGATTCATCCGGCAGGGCGTGATCGACGCGGACCGTCTTCAGATGCCGCCAGGCATGGGCCGCTTGCCCAAACCACCCCGCCGCCTGCCGCCGCACGGCGTCGTGTAGATCGCCGTCATTCCCCTGCCCGTCCTGCCGGATGGAAACGTAGACCACCGCCGCCCCCGGCGGCGCGTAGCCGCCGGCCACGTCGGAGGGCACGGTGACATTGTCAATCGGCCCGCCCTCCTCGGCGCTGACGACGACCGTGGGGCTCGAGAGCGGCGACCGCGTCGCCGCAAACGCCACCATGCGTGTCGATTTCCAGCCACGCGTCGCAACCGCCCCACGCTGCTCCGCCGGGATCAGCGCCGCCGCGGCCGAACCTTCGGTGGCCACCACGATGTTCTTGGCAGCGAGTTCGCGGCCGTCAGCCAGCACCACGATCCCTGGCTTCACATGCCTCACGGCCGTGTCGAGCAGGATCGTCTCCGTCGGCAAACCAGCGGCCAGCTGTTTGGGAATCGCCTCCATGCCACCACGCGGCAGGCAGGCCCGGCCGAGCGAGAACATCGCAAACGTGAACTGAAACACTGCGGCCGACGTGTCGAGCGACCGCTCCAGAAACACGCCACCGAAGAAGGGCTCGAAGAAACGACGAATGAAAGCCTCCGAGAAGCCGCGGGCATTGAGCTCCTCGCGGGTCGACCGCTCGGCCACAGGGCTGGGGCGATTTGGATCAGCCGTGCCATCGCGGACCGCCCGCAGACAATCGCTCCGTAGCCGGGCCGTCCGCAGCCCATCGGCGATCCCCACGCTGCCCGTCAGGATCGAGCCCACGGCCGCAAGCGGCCGCCGCCACGGATCGCTCACGCCGCGAAGTCTTCCCCCCTCCGCCACGAGTGCCCCGGGCTCGAAGCAGCCCAGGCCAAGCGCGGCCAGGTCGAGCTGCCGCCGGCCCTCCGGATAGGCATCGAGATAGACCTGGAAGCCGCGGTCGATCCGGAAGCCGTCGACCGTGTCGGTCGCCACGCGGCCCCCGACGCGATCGGCAGCCTCGACGACGAGCACCGATCGGCCCGCACGCACGAGCTCTCGTGCACAGGCAAGGCCGGCCAGTCCGGCCCCGACGATGATCGTGTCGGCGTTCACAGCGGCCGAACGACCGACTGGCTCCGCCAGTAGTCGAAGAGCGTCTCGATCGAGTTGACGCCGCCGCCGGTGCCGCTCTTGTTCACGCCGCCGTAGGGCACGCCCCGTGGGAAGACGTTGTGGGCATTGATCCAGCTGTTGCCGGCGATCATCGTCTCGGCCACGCGGGCAGCCCGGCCGAGGTCACTCGTCCAGACGCTGTTGGCCAGGCCGTAGTCGGTGTCGTTGGCCATGGCGACCGCCTCGTCCTCGCTCGAGAACTTGGCGAGATAGGCCACTGGTCCAAAAATCTCCTCGCGGGCGGCGATGTTGTCGAGCTTGCCGGCGAGCAGGGCAGGCTTCACGTAGAAGCCCTGGCGGCCAGAGACCTCGGCCGGCCCACCGGCCACGATCGCCTCGGCTCCCTCCTTTGTGCCCTTCTCCAGGTAGGAGAGCACCCGCTGCCGCTGCTTGGCGTTGACCACTGGCCCCATCTGCGACTGCCCGGCGAGCTGGTAGCCCACCTGCACCTGCTGCATCCGCGACCGGCACTCGTCGACGAATTTGTCGTAGATCGACTTGTGCACGAGCCAGCGGGTGGCATCGCAGCAGACCTGGCCCGCATTGAACGTGATCGCGCCCACGAGCTTCTCGGCGGTCGCGACGACGTCCACGTCGTCAAACACCACCGCGGCCCCCTTGCCGCCGAGCTCCAGCTTCGCCGGTACGAGGTTCCGACCGCAGGCCTCGCCCACGAGCCGGCCCACCTCGGGCGATCCCGTGAAGCTCATCCGCTTGATGCCGGGATGGGCCGTGAGGGCGGCACCCGTCACCGCGCCGGTGCCCGGTATGACGTTGATCACGCCATCGGGGATGCCGATCTCGCGGGCCAGCCGAGCCAGATAGATCGCCGACATTGGCGTGTCTTCAGCCGGCTTGATGACGACCGTGTTGCCAGCGGCGAGCGCCGGGGAGATGCCCCAGCCGATCAGCAGGAAAGGAAAATTCCAGGGGAAGATGAAGCCGCAGGGTCCCCACGGGTGGCGGACGGTCCACGCCTCGTGTCCGGCGACGGCGAGCACATTCCGCCGCTGCACGTGCTGGGCCATGTCGGTGAAGTAGCGGAGAGTGTCGACGAAGTTCTGCACGTCGCCGGCCGCCTGGCCGAGGATCTTGCCGGCATCGAGCGATTCGATCTGCGCGATGATGGGCTTGTGCTTCTCGACGGCGTCGGCGAGCCGGTGCAGATGGACGCCGCGCTCGTTGGGAGCCATCGTGGCCCAACCCGACGTCTTGAAGGCGTGGGCCGCCGCATGGATCGCCTGATCGACGTCGGCCGCCGAAAGGACGCAAAATTCGGCGATCGGCGAGCCCGTGCCCGGGTCGAGCGTGGCCATCGTCTTTCCATCGGATCCCGCCACGTCCTTGCCGCCGACAACGCCCTTGAGGGGCGCGGTGGCGAGAAACTTCTTGACTTCCGGCAACAGATCGGTGGAAGGTGCGGCGGTGGCCATGATTGAAAGCTCTCCCCAGAAGAATTTTTGGTCTGAACGTGGGAGGGGCATTCTGCCGGGTGGACGGCCGGCCGTGCAAGTATGGCGAGCGGCCCATGCCTGCGCGGATTCCTCGCCGGCGATGACGGGAACCGCGCAGGCGACAGGAGGCTGGCTGAAGGAGGCTGGCGGTGCCAGGCACCAAAACGAGGCAATTTGAGACCGCCTGCCCAAGCTGGAGAGGGTTTGACGGCAGTCGTCGGCCTCATCCAGGCCCTGCCGACACGGCGACCTTGACGTCTCGGAAAGCCCTGTCTGGCCTACGGCCTCTAACTCATATGCCTGGGACAGCGGTCCGATCAGTTGAGCGGCCCCACGTCGGAAAGCTGCATTCTCGCTGCTGCCCTCCGCGGTCGCCCCTACCCTCTCACGGAGCATTGCCATGCGACTCCCGATGTCGTTCTTCCTGTTGCTTGTCAGCGTCCTCGCCACGGCGGCGCAGGCCGACGACAAAGCGCTCTTCCAGTCCACCGACTACCAGAAGCTCGAGGACACCGGCGAGGCTGACCGGCGCTTCTACGTGTCGGGCATCATGGGCGGTTCATTCGCCACGCTCACGATCGATGAGCCACCGTCGATCAACCGATCGCTGTTCACCGCCGGCGCCGCGACCGGCGTGGCTTTCTCGCGGCCTATGGGGCAGCTGCGGCTGGAATTCGAGGGCCGCTACCGCGATCCTGTCGCCGAAACGGTTTCTCAGGACGACATCGTCGCCACCGTCCGAGCAAGCAACGGCTGGTCGACGATGGTCAACGCCTGGCGCGACCTCAATCTCACGGAACACCTGGGCGTTTACGCCGGTGGCGGCATCGGCGCAGGCGGCTACAGCTTCATGGTCGATGTCAACTCGCCCAGTGACGATATCTCGGCCACAGCAGCGAGCGGCGTCACCAGCTTCGCCTGGCAGGCGGGAGGCGGTGTGACCTACGAACTCAGCAAACGCGTGACGCTCGACCTGGGCTACCGCTTCTATTCCGTGGGAGCAGGCACGTCGACGCTCACGACCAGCTTTGCTGGCTTCCCGATCGACTCGCAGGATATCACGTCGCGGTTCAGTGCCAGCGAACTGCTCTTCTCGGTCCGCATCTACGAGCCTTTTCGCGGCTGGCGTTAACGGCCCGCTTGCGGCTCAACGGGCAGGCCAGCGACGAGACCGTCGTGAGGAGTGCCGGGCGGTCGACGCGTGAGCAGGCGATCGCGAGGATTCCGCTCTACTGTTGAACCCGCACCCACTCGACGGTCTTCGACATGATGCCGGAGCCGGCCACCATCTCGAAGCCGTTGGCCGTGATCTTGATGGTCATCGGCACAAACTGGCCCCGCTTGAGCGCAAACACTTCTCCCCGCCACATGCCGGTGGCCGGGTCGAACTGGATCTCACGCAGCATCTCCGTATTGACGAGCGCCGGATTGGCGGCCTTGACCACGCCGCCGACATACTTGCCGTCTTTGGGGAAGATGCGGATGTCGACATCCATGTCGGTCGGCTTCCAGTCACCGACGATGGCGTCGGCTCCGCTCGCCTGCTGGGCAACCGACGGTGCCACATCGGCGGCCCGCGCGACACTGGCGCCGACGACCGCCGCATGCAGACAGAACGCTGCCGCCACCGAGGCCGTGAACGAACCGAAGCGAGTCGTGGTCATCGTGAAACCTCTTCCATGAAGTAGGAGGGGACGGACGTGCTGGGAAGCGCCGGGGAGACGATAGACCGGGCATCGGGGCTGAGGCCATGCCATTTGTCGGCAGCACGAAGGCGACGAATAGCCCTTCTCCGGCACGAGAAAACCAGTGATCAGCCGGCCCCGGCGAGCACGCGCGCGACCCAGCGGCCGGCGGCCAGACCACTCGACGCGGCCCCCTCCACCTTCGGCCCGCCGAAGGCATCGCCACAGCAGACGATCGGCGGCGACGTGACCGCCGCCACCAGCGGCGCCGGGATGATCGTCGTCGGCGTGGCGAACTTCCAGCGATGCAGCGACCGCTCCACGATGGCCGCCGCGGGATCGCCGTCGATCCACGGCCGCACCAGTTCGATAAGCGCCGCGGCGACATCCTCCGGTGGATCGTCGAAGTGCTGCCGGCTGAAATCGCCCGACGCATGCACGGTGAGCGAGGGCACCGATGAAGTCCCCTTCTGATAATTGTCGGCGAGCCACGAGATCGGCCCACCCGCGAACTGGATCCCACCGGGCGGCGGCAAGAAGCTCGGACGATCCAGCGCGAGCATCAGTGCGAAGCAGGGATCGTAGTGCACGGTGGCGAGTTGCTGATGCACCTCCGGGGCGATGCCGCCACCGACCGCGAGCAATCCACCGGCTGTGAAGAGGTCGAGCGACTGCGGCACCGGAGACGTGACGATCGCCGCGGCCGCGCGCATCGTGATCGACCCGCCCGCCTCCGGGCCGGGATCGATCGCAATTCTCACGCGACCGTCGGCCACGCCGATCGCAGCCACTCTCACAGCCGTTCGGAGCACGCACTTTTCCGGCGGAAGCTCGGCCGCAAGCCGCTTGGGCAGATCGGTCATGCCACTGACTCCCCGCCAGCGGGCATGGCCATCCGAGGCCGGCGTCACCTTCGCGTCGATCGAAGCCGACTGTGAAAACCCTTCGCACCATTTCGCCACGGAGCCCGCCTCGTGGGCGTCGGCGACCATGCCGCCGAAGGCCCTGCCTCGCACCGTGAAAAACTGCGCGCCGTGATCGCAGACCGCCTCGCCCACTCTGCGAGTCGCCATCCGGCCGCCGACCCCACGGGATTTTTCCAGCACGACGACCCGCCGCCCGTTCGCCACGAGTTCGGCCGCCGCCGCTAGGCCGGCGATGCCGGCGCCAACGATCACAACGTCGGGCTCGAACGGGATCGACCAGGCACTGCTCTCGGTCATGGAATGATTCCCGGATCACTTTGCATTTGATATTTACGATCGCGGTATCCGTGAGGGGCTGCCCATGCTCCGAGAGCAGGCGTTGCTGACCAGCGCAGGCAGGATGCCCGAAGCGAACGTCCGGCGACGGGGCGTGGGCAGCCCCGAACCGTCGACTCTTGCATGCTCCCTAAGGCACCATCAATCCCATGAGGTCGCCCGTGCAGGGAATGCGGCTCGACGCCAGCACCTCCCCTGCCTCGCAGCCGCCCATCATGCCGACGGTGGCGGCCATCGCCCGCACCCGCGGAAACACGTGTGCCTTCTCGGCGGGAAACTGCGACTTGTAGCAGGCGATCGCCTCGAGCTTGCATTCGAGCTGGCTCGAGATGTTCACCACCAGTGGCCAATGGCCGTGCGGCACCTGCGGCAGGCCGGCAAACAGAAAATAGGTGAAGAAGTTGGGCACGGTGTGCACGGGAAGACCGTCGAACGTGTCGTCCCACTTCGTGAGCCGCGAATAGAAGACGGCCGCCTCCGTAATCGCCACGGCCTGGGCGTGATCGGGCGAGGCCAACGGCGTCTTGTCGCCGAGGCCGATCACGAGCCGCGGCCGCCAGCGGCGAAACACCTTCGCCAGCGCCACGCGAACTTGAAAATCGTCGAACAGCCGCCGGTTCGTGAAGCCGAGTTGCTCGCGGTGCACCACGCCGAGCACCTTCGCCGCCGCAGCCGCCTCGGCCAGACGCTCCGCCGGCCCACTCGACCGCGGCGTGGGCTCGCCGTCGGTGAGATCGACGATGCCGACGCGATGCCCCTGCGCGGCCAGCTCCGCAAGCGTGCCGCCGCAGCCGATCTCGACGTCGTCGGGATGGGCCCCGACGGCAATCACGTCAAGCGGTGGGGGCAGGTCGTTCATGGGCTCACGCACCGCGACACAACGCTGGAAAACGGACTAGGCGAGGGGCTTCGTGGCCGCGATCAGGAAGATCGGATTGAGTGACTCAAACCGAATGCGGTCCATCTGCTCGATGCCGCGGGCGATGTTCACCATCCAATAGGCAGCATCGCCCGACCGGGCCCGCAGCATCGCGTGCACGGCGGCAAGGTTCTCAATGCTGTTGCAGGCGGTCACCAACCGGCCGCCCCGCTTCAGCCGCTTCCACGCCTCCTCGACGAGCATGGAAACGTCGCGGCCGCTGCCGCCCACGTAGATCGCATCGGGATCGGGCAGCTTGGCCCAGG
>JBIIGJ010000146.1:0-7145 GCA_044236455.1 Pirellulales bacterium | reverse complement strand
GTCGGGGCGACAGGACTTGAACCTGCGACCTCTTGACCCCCAGTCAAGCGCGCTAGCCAAACTGCGCCACGCCCCGAATCTGCCGCACGACACGCAACGCTCTCGCATTGCCGCCCCACAGCCCCCACACTATCGCACAATCCCATGCCTGGTTCAACACGGATTCCCCCGGGCCCCTGCGCCACGCCCCGCGACTCTCTTCACGCCACCCCCAACGCAACCAAACCCGCCATGAGCACGGCCCCCTCGACGTCCCTCCCCTTCTCCACCCGCCTCACCGCCGCCATCAAGGCTCGCGGATCAGCCGCCTGCATCGGACTCGATCCCCGCCGCGACCAACTGCCCTCCATCCTCGGCGCTGACACCGCCTTTGATCCCAAGGACCTGGCCGCCATCTACGCCCGCTTCTGCTGCGAAGTGATCGACGTCGTCGCGACACTCGTGCCGATCGTCAAGCCCCAACTCGCCTGCTTCGAAATGCTCGGCCCCCACGGCATGACCGCTTTGGCCGAAGTGATTCTTCACGCCCGCACGAAGGGCCTGCTCGTCCTCGCCGATGGCAAACGCGGTGACATCGGCTCGACCGCCGAAGCCTACGCCGAAGGCTGGCTCGCCGGCTGCTGGGGCGCCGACGCCCTCACCGTGAACCCCTATCTCGGCCTCGACTCCATCGAGCCCTTCGTGAAGCTCGCTGCCGAACGCAATGCCGGCATCTTCGTGCTCGTGAAGACCTCGAACCCCGGCAGCAAGGATTTTCAGGACCTTCAGTCGGATGGGCAGACGATCTACCAACACGTCGCCGCCGGCGTCGAAGAGTTCGCCACGCGCACCGCCAACGGCGAAACCTATGGTGCCGTCGGTGCCGTCGTCGGCGCCACCTGGCCCCGCCAACTCGACGAACTGCGGGCCGCCATGCCCCACACCTGGATCCTCGTGCCCGGCTTCGGCAAACAGGGCGGTCGGGCCGCAGACGTCCGCGGAGCCTTCCATCCAAACGGCCTCGGCGCACTCGTCGTCAGCGCCCGTGACGTGATCTTCGCCCACGCCCGACCGGAAATGAACGCCGGCCTCAACGGCAGCCAATGGCAGACCGCCGTCGATCGCGCCTGCCGCGACATGATCGAACGGCTCGCGGCCGACACGCCCGCCGGCGTGCTCCGGAAG
Organism: Pirellulales bacterium; assembly: GCA_044236455.1. Taxonomy (GTDB): domain Bacteria; phylum Planctomycetota; class Planctomycetia; order Pirellulales; family UBA1268; genus CAMCQY01. Next base: position 5,981 of record JBIIGJ010000146.1, on the reverse strand, counting down.
TAGCCGGCAGAAGCCCGCAGACGCGGCAGCGGATCGGGCCGATCGCTACGTCGCGGAGTCCCATCGCTTCCGCTCCGGGCTTCTATTCGCACCGCGGCGCAACCTCTGATCGCTGCGCCACCATCGACTAGAAGCCCCCGGCGGAAGCCGGGGGACGGGACCAGCGGAATGGTCGGCGTTTCTCAGACCCGTCCCATCGCTTCCGCTCCGGGCTTCACGCGAAACACGACTAAGAGCGCGATGAGGGTCACTCGCCCGGCGCCTGCAGCCAGCAGCCGAGCGTCGCGTCCCACGTGAGGATCTCGTCGGGCTTGAAATAGATGGCGATCTCACGCGCCGCCGACTCGGGCGAGTCGGACGCATGCACGAGATTCATCTGCCGGCTCGACGAGAAGTCGCCCCGGATCGTGCCGGGCGCAGCCTTCAGGCCGCTCGTCGCCCCGAGCATGTCCCGCACCACCCGGATCACCTCCGGGCCCTGGAAGACGGTCGCCACTACCGGCGACGCCGTGATGAACTCCTCGAGCTGCGGATAGAAGGGCTTCTCGACGTGCTCGGCGTAGTGCTGCTTCGCCAGCACCGGTGTCACGCGGAGCATCTTCATCGCCAGCAGCCGCAGGCCCTTCTCCTCAAACCGACTCACCATCCGGCCAAGCAGGCCGCGTTCCAGACAGTCGGGCTTGAACATCACGAACGTCCGCTCCATAGCGCATCGTCTCCAAATTCAGAAGGTGGGATAGAGAAGGTAGGAACCTGCAGTTGCCTGGCCGTCTTGGCCGCAGGTTTGTAGCGGCTGGCGACGGCCGTATCCAGCCCATCTTGCTGCCGATTCCCTGCAGGCCTACGCTCTCGCCCCTGTCGGCGGCAGGTGCCGCCACGCCCTGCGAACGGATGGCTCCCATGCGACGTGCCCACCGACTGGCCCCAGCCCACGACTGCCGCTGTCGCCGCCACCTGCTCCAGGCGGCCTGCCGGGGGATCGTCGCGATCGCTGTCCTCGGCAGCACGCCGTCGCTCCTTCCCGCCGCCGACCTCCCGCCCCAGCTCATGGCCCGGTTCACGAAGCACGTGCAGCCGCTCGTGCTCAACAAGTGCGCGGCGGGCGCCTGCCACGGCGGCCCGTCGGCCCATGCCCCACACTTCAACCGCGGCGACGTCTCCGGGAAGATCGATCGCGGGGTCACGCTCGCTAACGTCGAGACTCTCTTTCGGGTGATTGGCAAAGAGGGCAATGCCACGCCGTTCCTGACCACGATCAGCGCCCGGCACCCGGCCTCCTCTACCGCCACCAGCCTCACCATGGTGCCGCTGACGACCGCAGAGCGGGCCACGCTCGAACAGTGGCTGAGCGCCGCGACCGGCCGTCGCGATCTCGAGGCTTCGCGGTCCACGACGCCAAGCACCGCCACCCAGGCCGCCGCAATCCCCACTCCCAACCGCTTTCGTGCCATGCTCGACGCCGCCGCCAACCCGCTTCCGCTTCCGCCGCCGCAAGAGCCCCAGGGCATCATCCTCGGCAAGGATAGCCAGTAGCGGGGCAGAGGAATGGCGTGTCGGTGGATATGCAGTCCCCCGGCTTCCGCCGGGGGCTTTTATTCCAACGAGTCGCCTCCTCCGACCAAAAGCCCGGAGCGGAAGCGACGGGGGCGGGCGCTCACACTTACAGCCGCACGGCCCCGCTCTGCACGGCCTCGAGAAACGTGCGGTTGCCGTCGAGCAGCGTCGGCTCGCTGATCATCTCCTCTGCCGAGAGCCAGAGAATCTCCGCCACCTCGACCGGATGCGGCACGAGATCCGACTCGCCGGACAGTTCCACGGTCCACCACGCCAGCGACGTGCCCCACGCCGTCATGCTCCGCCACACGCACTCGCGTGGCTCCACCAGCGCCGCCAACTCCTCCCTGCATTCCCTGGCCACCGCCTCATGCTCCGCCTCGCCGGGCTCGATATGCCCTCCCGGAAAACAGAGGCGGCCGGGGGCGGCCACCGCCGCGCCCCGCCGGATCGCGAGAAAGAGTTCACCCCGCCGCGCAACGGCGACGACACCGCGTTTCACCGGAGTTTCTTCACGCTGTGTGTCTACCATGACTCGACCGCCACAGGAGAATCGTGCACGCCCGAAGAGCGTGCCGTAGTGCCACACGCTGCCCGTTTCCCGCAGCCGCAGGCCGAGCCCGTTTCCGGAACACCGCCGTAGACTACACTACGGGGCCGATTTTTCAGTTCCTTCCCCAGTCGGCCCCACAATCCCCAGCGAGCCACGCTTGATGACTACCGCCCCGGCCCCCAAAGGCCCCGCGAACAAGGGCCCCGCGAATCCGTCTTCGATCTTCGGACCGCCGTTGAACATGCCGGTGGTGATCATGCTGATCCTGGGAGCCCTCGCCCTCGCGACCCTCTTCGCCCGCGAACAGGCGGCAACGCCCGCCACCATCAGCTACGACGAATTCGTCCGACAGGTGAAGGCGGGCAACGTCGCGAGCGTGGAAATCGTAGGCAACACGCTGGTGGGCGAACTCCGCGAGCCCCCTGCCGCCGACAACTCCTCCAGCACACCGCGTGGCAAGGCCTTTCGCCTCGAACTCTCCGCCTACGTTGGCGAGGGGCTCAACACCCTCCTGCTCGACCACTCCGTTCGCACGAACGTCCGCCAGCCGAGCGACGGCACCGGCTTTTTGCTGGGACTCTACATGCTCGTGCCACTGCTCTTGATGGCCGGCTTCTGGATGACGCTCAGGCGGGCCCGCGATCCGCTCGGCAGTTCCGGCTTCTTGGGCAGCTTCTCGAAGTCGCCCGCAAAACGCTACGGTGCCGGCGACAAGCAGGTGACATTCGCCGACGTGGCGGGGTTGGAGCAGGTGAAGGCCGACCTCCAGGAGATCGTCGAGTTTCTCAAGGACCCCAAGAAGTTTCAGCGGTTGGGCGGCCGAGTGCCCAAGGGTGTGCTGCTGATGGGCCCTCCGGGAACCGGCAAGACGCTGCTCGCGCGGGCCGTGGCCGGTGAGGCGGGCGTGCCCTTCTTCTCGATCTCCGGCAGCGAGTTCATCCAGATGTTCGTGGGCGTCGGGGCGTCGCGAGTGCGTGACCTCTTCAAGACCGCCAAGGACGCCTCGCCGGCGATCCTCTTCATCGACGAGATCGACGCCGTCGGCCGCGTCCGCGGCGCGGGTCTGGGCGGCGGCCACGACGAACGCGAGCAGACGCTCAACCAGATCCTGAGCGAAATGGACGGCTTCAGCCCGTCGGAATCGGTGATCGTGCTGGCCGCCACCAACCGTCCCGACGTGCTCGACCCCGCCCTCCTGCGGCCGGGCCGGTTTGACCGCCACGTGACCGTCGACCGCCCCAACCAGAAGGCCCGTCTGGCACTCTTCAAGGTGCACACGCGAAACGTGCCGCTCGCTCCCGACGTCGACCTCGAGCGGCAGGCCAGCGGCACCGTCGGCCTCACCGGCGCCGACATCCGCAACCTCGTCAACGAGGCCGCCCTCTGGGCCACGCGGCACGACAAAGACGCCGTCGATTCCTCCGACTTCGACTACGCCCGCGACAAGGTGCTGATGGGACCGAAGCGTGAGGAACTCCTCACCGGCCGCGAGAAGAAGATGACGGCCTACCACGAGGCCGGCCATGCCCTGGCCGCCTGGCTGCTGCCCGGCGTCGACAAGCTCCACAAGGTGACGATCATCCCGCGCGGCCGAGCCCTGGGCGTGACGCAGCTCGTGCCTGAGGAGGACCGCATGAACATCGGCGAGTCTGACCTCAACAACCGCCTGGCCTTCATCCTCGCCGGCCGCGCCGCGGAGAAGCTCGTCTTCGGCGAATACTCGGCGGGCGCGGAAAACGACCTGCAGCAGGCCACGCGGATCGCCCGCAAGATGGTGTCGCACTGGGGCATGAGCGAACGGGTGGGGCCGGTGGCCTGCCACGGCTCCAACGAGCAGCCCTTCCTCGGCCGCGATGTCTACGAGCAGCGTGAATACGGCGAACACACCGCGCAGATCATCGACGAGGAAGTGTCGCGACTCCTTGCGGAAGCGGCCGTCCGCGCCTCCGCGTTGCTCTCGGAGCAGCGGGGCAAGCTCGACCGCCTCGCAGGCGAACTGGAAGCCCGCGAGATGCTCGACGACACTGAGGTCGTGGAGATCATCGGCCCGGCCACGCCCCGCAGTGGCGGCGACGCATCGGGGCCAGCACAGGCCGCAGCGGCACAAACCGCTCCTCAGCCGGGAGTTCTCTGATGATGCTTGCCCATTCCGTGTATTTCACGCTCAAGGATCGCACTCCCGCCGCGGCCGCGAAGCTGGTCGCGGGCTGCCGCGAGCATCTCACAGGGCATCCCGGCACCCGAGCCTTCGCTGTCGGCACCTGCGCCGATTACGACCGGCAGGTGAACGACCGCGACTACGACGTGACGCTCGTGATCGTGTTCGACTCGCACGCCTCGCACGACGCCTACCAGACGGCCGATCGCCACGAGCGGTTCATCGCCGAGCACGCCGACACATGGGCCAAGGTCCGCGTTTTCGACGCCGACCTGGCGACCCTGGAAACCTAGCTCGGCTACACCACCCGGCCGCGTGAGAGGCTGATCGCGCCGCCGAAACACGCCGCCACGTCGCCATCGGGCACCCGCTGCCGCTCCTGATACCGCGACCGATACCGCCAGCCCTCCGGCTCACTTGTATAGCCCAGCGGCAGCGGCGATGGATCGATCCGGCATTCCAGCAGCGGCGGTCGGGCAGCGGCGGCCCCCGCGCCGAGCGGATGCGGAAAATTCACGTTCCAAAACTCGCCGCCCTCGAGCGGCATGGGCAACACGTCGGCAAGCACTTCCGCCATCCAGGCCGTCGCGCGATCCCAGTCGATCGGCTCCTCACGGCGATGGTAGTGCGAGGCCGCCAACGCCCGCACGCCGTGCAACGCCGCCTCGCGGGCCGCCGCGACGGTGCCCGAATGATGAATGTCGACGCCGAGATTGCCACCGGCGTTGATGCCGGAGAAGACCCAGTCGACGACGGGCCGCGGGTCCGCCCCGCCGCCCGCCTCACCGGGCGAACGCACGAGCGTCGTCAGCGCCAGCCGCACGCAATCAGCCGGGGTGCCATCGACATGAAACCGGTCGGGCCCCACCTGCTCGAGCACGAGCGGGCGGTCGGTCGTCACCCGGTGGCCACAGCCCGAGTGCGGCTCCTTCGGCGCCACCACCAGCACGCGGCAGGCCCACCCACGGCAGGCCGCCTCGAGTGCCGCGAGGCCCGGCGCATCGATGCCATCGTCGTTGGTAAGCAGCACGATCATGGCGTTTTTCCTCTCACGCGTGTCAAGATCCACGGCGGCCCGCGGTCACCGCCGCCACCCGCTCGAGGATGGCCCACACGCCTTCCGCGGCGGCGCCGGCGGCCCGGCAGACATCCTCGGCATCGGTGCAGGCCGGCGCATCGGGCCGTGCGACGTTGGTCACCACGGAAACGGCCGCCACCCGCAGGCCGAGCCGACGGGCGGCGATCACCTCGGGGACGGTCGACATGCCCACCACGTCGGCGCCGAGCGTTCTGAGCATGCGATACTCCGCGCGGGTCTCGTAACTCGGCCCCATCAGATGCGCGTAGACACCCGCTCGGGCGATCGCTCCCGCCGATCGCGCCGTCTCCAGCGCATCGGCCACGATCTCCGGATCGTAGCACGGCGTCATGGCCACGGCCCGCACTGCCCCGTCCGCCGCCACGGATTCGGGCGGACCAGCCCCGAGCCCCTGCGTCCACGGCCGTCGCACCAGATCGATGTGGTCGCTCAACACCAACAGTTCGCCCACCTGCATGTCGGGCCGCAGGCCGCCAGCGGCATTGGTGAGAAGCACGGTCGTCGCGCCGAGCGCCGCGAGCAGTTCCACGCCCCGCGAGAGCAACTCCGGGGCATGCCCCTCATAGCCATGCACGCGGCCCTGCAGCATCACCACCTCACATCGCGGCGACTCGTCG
>JBIIGJ010000049.1:0-24611 GCA_044236455.1 Pirellulales bacterium | reverse complement strand
TCTCGAAGCTTGGGGATGATCTGCTCAGCCAGTTCCTTCTTTCCGCGTGGCATTGGTTGCCTCCCTTGGTTTGCTCCACCCCCAGATTCTCTCTCTGGAAGTGGTGCTGTTTAAGGGGGGCAGGTCAAGGGCGGGCTGCTTAAAATCCTCGCCATGCTCTTTTCGCCGCTCTACTGGGCCCATCGCGGCTGCCGGAGCGAGGGGCCCGGGGTTCCGGACTTTTGGCAGAATCTCGGCGACTACGACCCGGCGATCTGGATCCCGATCGCCGCGCTCGCCACGCAGATCGTGGTGGCGACTATCATCACGATCCTCGTGCTGCGGTGGCAGGAGCGGGCAGTCCTGGGTCGCAATCGCGCCGTGCGTTGAGGGATTTGCAAGATCCCGACTACGCGTTGGTGCAGGCCAGGCGGCACCACTGGCCCACGCGGTGGCGGATGTCATCGCGAATCCGCCGCACGGCGACCAGGCGTTCCTCGTGCGTGCCCGCGAGCGTGGAGGGATCGGGAAAGCCCCAGTGATCTCGCTCCGCGCCCCCTGGAAACGTCGGGCAGCGTTCGGCACTCGCCTCGTCGCAGACCGTGACGACCCGCGTGAACGCCGGCCCGCCGGCGAGCATCTCGGCCACGCTCTTGGTCTTTGCCGTGGAGATGTCGATGCCCACCTCCTGCATCGCCTCAACCACCAGCGGGTTGAGCACGCCCGGCTCGAGGCCGGCGCTGTGGGCCTCGTAGCTTCCCCTGCACATCTGGTTTACAAACGCTTCCGCCATCTGGCTGCGGGCGCTATTGTGAATGCAGACGAAGAGAATCCGCTTGGGTTCGGGTGCCGGGCAACAGCCCTCACCACCGACGCCGCACTTTTCCGGAGCGAGGCACGCCGTGTGCTTGCTGCCCAGGTGGAACAGGATTCCGGACGGTGTGACCTCGGCGCCGCCGAGCGGATACTGCGCCACCACAGCGTCCTCGTATTCCACCTCGACGGGCAGGTCGTCCGACTTGAGCAGCGGTCGGGCGACCTCCATGATCTTCGCCAGCTTCGTCGTCTCCAGCCGATGATCGAGATCGTTGGCGACCCAGATCTGGAGGAGGCACGACGCGAGCGACCGCACGGTGCCGCCGCAGTCGATGAAGTCCTTCTGAACGCGGCCCACCTCCGTGATGTGGTAATGGGCCGGGACGAACGACTGGTCGGGGAGCATGAAGTGCATCTTCACACCCGGATTGGCTGCCAAGATGGCGACGAATTCGTTGACGTTCATGGGTGCTCGTTTCCGTGGGCTGAGGGAGCGTGCTCGACAACTTAAGTATAGAAAAACAACCCCGCGGCCGCCGAAGTGCCCGACTCGGCCTGCCTCCTGGCGAACGACGTCTGTGCTTCAGTGACGTGCTTCTTTCCCGACAAAAAACCCACCATTTCTGGTGACGTCAAAAGGTCAGACCCCTGATATCCCGGATGGATCAAGAAATGGGGTGAACGTGAGGCTCACACCTCGTACCTTCTGCCCGACGGCACCCGAGGCATGGGGTTGGGATGGGGTTGGCAGTGTGGCCTCGAGCAGCGGCGTCGAACGCTTCCTATCCTTCATCGACGCAAATTCCTCCTCCAGATGGTGGGGGGCGTGGCTGACGACATGGCCGGGGAAACGGGGGATTGCCCCGCCACGCTGGTTCCGGGGTGACCATGGCGGCGTAGGGGAGTATTGTCTCTGCCGGATGGCTGCGGATGGAAGTGGGGGGCTGCACGGATCGGTCAATCGGCGTCGTTCTCTCTCCAGACACCCCCGAATCATCGCGGTGCGATTGATCAGCATGGACAATCCAGCCTGGCATGCCTGGTACGACCGCTACGCCGCGCGGCTGCTCCTCTACGCGCGGCAGTGGCTCGCGGACCGGGCGAGCGCCGAGGATGCGGTGCAGGGGGGATTTGTGAAGGTGTGGCGCAGGTGCCGGCCGGGCGAGGCCCCCGATGTGCCACTCCTCTACGCCGCGGTGCGGTCGGAGGCCCTCGATCTGCTCAAGAGTCGTGCCCGGCGGCGGGTCCGTGAGGATCGCATCGCCGATGGCAGCGACCATGATTGGTGGGAGGACGACCCGCTTGTCTCCCAGGAACGGGCTGCCGCCGTGCAGGGGGCGCTCGAGCAACTGCCGATCGAACAGCGCGAGGCGATCGTGCTGCGTGTCTGGAGCGGACTGAGCTTCCCCGAAATCGCCCGTACGCTCGGGGAAAACGAAAACACCGTCGCCGCCCGTTGTCGAAGGGGCCTGATAGCACTTGAAAAACTTCTCCCGGAGGCATGCCGTGAACCGCTGTGAAGACGATGACGCTCGAGAGGAGCAGGGGGCGGAAGCCGCCGAGTCGATGATCCTCGACGTCGCCCGACTGCGTCCCGCCGCACCGAGCCTGGCGCTCCGCGAACGGATTGCGGCGGACTTGGCGGCGCCGAGGAGCATGAACCCGAATGCTTCGGCGCAGTCGGCGAGGCCCCTCTCGCGCCGCCTCGGCTGGCTCGCCGAGCGGATGCTGTGGGCGGCCGGGGGAGCGATCGCGGCCGCGGTGCCGCTGCTTCTTGAGCCGCGGCCGCTCCCGGCCGATACGAATGGGCCCGCTGCGGCGGTCGATCATGCCGAAACGGCGCCGCCCGGGCCCGGTGCGACCGACATGCCCGCCGCCGCGCCAACGGCGCCGGCGATCGCCGCGGCCGAGCCCCAAGACGCCAGTGGCCGGAAGCCTATCGCCGAGGAGTCGCTCGCCTGGTCGGATGATGGCGTGCAGTTCATCAACGGTCAGATTCCCGCCCGCGTCATCCGTCACTGGGTGCTCGAACGGTTTCCGGGAGCCGACGGCGAAGGGCTCGTCCGCCCCCGCGAAGACGTGTTCGTTGTCCCGATGACCCTCCGCTAGGATCCCCGACCCGCTTCACCCATCCCCTGCTCGCCTCTTTTTTTGATCGACGTTTCCCCCGGAGAGTTGTTCCATGAAATGGTCGAACCTGTTCCTCCTCACGGCTGTCGCGTCGGGCGTCGCGCCGGCCGTCGCGCCGGTCACCCTTGCTGATGCCCCCGCGGCCGACGATGGCCAGGTGATCGCCATCACCACCCCCAACGACCCCGACGCCGAGAGGAAGGCGGTGCCTTTCATTGGCATCGTCACCTCGCCGCTCGGAGAACAGGTGCGTGCCCAGACGAATCTCCCGGAGGATATCGGCCTGTCAGTCGTCTCCGTCGCTCCCGACAGCCCGGCGGCGAAGGCGGGGCTCAAGGTTCATGACATCCTCGCCAAGTACGACGATCAGATCCTCTGCGCGGCGGTGCAGCTCTCGGCGCTCGTCAAGCGCACCGGGACCGGCAACAAGGCGACGCTCACGGTGCTCCGTGGCGGCAAGGAGATGCCGATCAAGGTGACCATCGGCGAGCATGCCGCCCAGGCAATGATCACAGCCCAAGGCCTCAACTTCGACGCCGGCCAGCAGCTCGATCCGGCCGTGCTCAAGCTCCTCGAGCAGCAGCTGGAGCAGCAGCACTTGAAGTTGTTCGGTGGGCCCGGGGTCGGGGGGCAGGCCCAGTACTACGACGACCGCTTGCCGACCATCCCGCCGGTGGGCCCGCCGAACGCAACGCCTGCGCAGCCCCAGATCCCGAGGAACCAGCGATGGCACCTGCTGGTGAACCCGAACATCCAGAGCCAAACATTGACGCTCTTCGCTGACAACGAGGGTCGCGTCGAGATTCGTGAGACCAACGGCAAGCGAACCGTGACGGTCCTCGACACGGCCGGCGAGCCGCAGTACACCGGCCCGCTTGATAGCCCTGAGGATCGGGAGAAGATCCCCGCCGAACTCCGTGGCCGCGTGGAGCAGGCGGAAGCCTCGGCGGGCCCGGGGGGACCGAGGGAGCCGGTGCTCCCGCCGCTGAATGCCCCTCTGCAGGTCGTTCCTGACAATGAGACCGAAAGCGGCGACAGCCTCTGATGCTCTTCCGCGGTAAATCGACGCTGCCCCTAACTTAGTACCATTCGGGCTGGTTAGCCATGGAGGGCCGGTAGATGGGCATGCCCATCTACCGGCCGCGCGAGCGCGGCTCTACGGGTCGGGTTATTCTCGCCGTTCGCAAGATGAAAGGACGGACCGATGAGTGAATTGACGCCGAAGAAGATGAAGCGACTGTTCATGGCCATTGAGTTGAACTTACTGATCTGGTTGTTTCTGTGCTGTGCACTCTGGTCGTCGACAACAGTGGACCCGCAGATCAAGGGTTGGGCCCCATTCGGCATGCTTGTTGCCGCCGTGCTTCAGCACTGGGCGTATTACGACCTCTACAAGGCACAACAGAAATAGCCGTTGCGGACCACGCGGTTGAGGGCATGGCTTCGCCGCCTCTTCCTGCCGGGGGTGCCGCGGTCGGAAACCGCGATTTCGCCCGGCCCGCTTGTACCCTTTTTGTAGGCTGGCGCGTCTAAAGAAGTAGAAGACGCCGCTGGGCGAGCGGGTGGTGGACGACAGGAAAGCGAAAGGTCTCGGGGGCACCTATCGTCGTGATGGCCACGACCAAGAGGTCGAAGTCTGGGTGGATGCAACAACGGGCGCACTCGTCTGTATCGTCCTAGCGAATCCCGAAGGCAAGGTACGAGTGGTGATGGACAGATTCATCCTGAACCCAGAATTGCCCGACTCGCTGTTCAGCCTGGAACCACCCAAGGGGTACGACGTCGAACGGCGAGACACACCATGAGGGCCGCCGTCGCCTCACCCTCGGAGGAGCGATCCGTACTCGCAAACACCGATCAGAAAACAACTAGGCCCGGTGTGATTCGAACACACGACCAAGGGATTATGAGTCCCCTGCTCTAACCGCTGAGCTACGGGCCCGAAGAAGAGGGATTGTAACCGCTGCTGCACGAAACAACGGTCGGTTCTACGATCACGCAAAAGGATCGTTTTCACGGGCACCACCGGGACATGCGACACCTCGGCTGTCTGACGATCAGACCCTATCCAGCCGCTTTTCCCGCCCGCATAATCCCCACAGCCTCCCCAGCGGAACCATGTCCCCGACCGTGCTCTCATCATGACTGCGGAACTCCGAAAACTCCTCGCGGAAGCATTCGGCTGCTTCTGCCTCGTGTTCGCCGGCACAGGGGCGATCATCGTCAACGACCTGACCGCCGGCAGCATCACGCACGTCGGCGTGGCGCTGACGTTCGGGCTCGTCGTCCTCGCCATGATCTACGCCCTCGGTGACGTGTCGGGCTGCCACATCAATCCCGCCGTCACGCTCGGCCTCTTCGCCGCCGGGCGGTTTCAGGGCCGCATGGTCGCCCCCTACATCGTCAGCCAATGCCTGGGCGCGATCCTCGCCAGCCTGACGCTGCAGTTCCTGTTTCCAACCCACGGTTCTCTCGGCGCGACGGCCCCCGCTGGGGATGCCATCCAATCGTTCGTCATGGAATTCATCCTGACGCTGATGCTGATGGTCGTGATCCTCGGCGTCTCCAGCGGCGCCCCTGACAACGGCCTCTTCGCCGGCGTCGCGATCGGTGCGGTGATTGCCCTGGAGGCGATGTTCGCCGGGCCCGTCAGCGGAGCCTCGATGAACCCCGCCCGCTCCCTGGCCCCGGCCCTCGTCTCGCTGCGACTGGACAACCTCTGGCTGTATCTGCTCGCCCCGGCCCTGGGAGCATGGGCCGGGGCCATGATCCACCGCTGCATCCAGCCTGCGGAAGGCACCGCCCCCCAGGCACATGACGCGCGTGAGCCCCACCGTGCATGAAGTCGACCTCCTGCTCACGCTGACCGGCGGCCTCACCGCAGCGCTCGTGCTCGGCTACATCACGCAGCAACTGAAGCTCTCCCCCATCGTCGGCTATCTCCTCGCCGGCATCGCCGTCGGCCCGCATACGCCGGGATTCGCTGCCGATATCTCGCTCGCCCAGGAACTGGCTGAGATCGGCGTCATCCTGCTCATGTTCGGCGTGGGACTGAACTTCCACATCCGCGAACTGCTCGCCGTCCGAGGCGTGGCGATCCCGGGGGCGTTGCTGGCCGCCGGCGTGGCGACACTGCTCGGCGTGGCCGCGGCGCGGCTGCACGGCTACGGCTGGGCCACGGGGATGGTGTTCGGCGGGGCCATCTCCGTTTCCAGTACGGTCGTGCTGATTCGCGTTCTCTCTGACAACCGTGATCTGCACACGCGGGCTGGACACATCGCCGTGGGCTGGGTGGTCGTGGAAGACCTGCTCACAGTCACCGCGCTGGTCTTACTGCCGGCCATGCTTGGGGGACAGCAGCCGGGGCTGTCGGGCGTGGCGGCGGCGCTGGCCACGGCGGCCCTCAAGATCGCGGCGCTTCTGGCCGTCGTCTTTCTGGCGGGCGGTCGCGTCATTCCCTGGCTGATGGAGCGGATCGCCGCGACGCGGTCGCGGGAGCTCTTCACGCTCGCCGTGCTGGTGATCGCGCTGGGCATCGCCGTCGGCTCCGCCAAACTCTTTGGCGTCTCCATGGCCCTGGGTGCGTTTCTGGCGGGCACGATCGTGGGCCGCAGCGACTTCGGCCTCCGCGCCGCCTCCGAGGCCCTGCCGATGCGGGATGCGTTCGCGGTGCTCTTCTTCGTGTCGGTGGGAATGCTTTTCGATCCCTCCGCACTGCTCGATGCCCCCTGGCTGTTGCTATCGACGCTCGCGATCGTGCTGCTCGCCAAGCCCGTCGCGGTCTGGGCGAGCGTGCTGCTCTTGGGTCATTCCCAACAGGTCGCGGTAGCCGTCGCCATCTCACTTGCCCAGATTGGCGAGTTTTCCTTCATCCTCGCCGCCGTCGGCAGGCAGCTGGGCGTTTTGCCCGACGAGGCGGTCAACACCCTCGTCGCCGGCGCCATCGGGTCGATTACGCTCAATCCCCTGCTCTATCGGCTGATCGGACCGATCGAGCGATGGCTCGCGCGGCTCGGAGGTCGAGCTGACGCCCACGACGCTGCCGACATGCTCGCTGAATCCACGCCACGCCATCGCGCGATCGTGGTGGGCTACGGCCCCGTGGGCCAAACCGTGACCCAGCTGCTGCTCGACAACGAGATCGAGCCGACGGTCGTCGAACTCAACCTCGAGACGGTGCGTCGGCTCAAAGCCTTCGACGTGCGGGCGATCTATGGCGATGCCGTCCGGCCGGAGATCCTCACGGAGGCGGGAATCGAGGAGGCCGGCAATCTCATCCTGACCTCCGGTTCCAGCCGCGTGGACTTGGAAATCGTTCGGGTGGCCAAGGAGCTCAATCCGCAGGTGAAAATTCTGGCCCGTTCACAATATGTCCGTGAACTACCGAAGCTGCGCCGCGCCGGCGCCGAAGATGTGTTTTCCGCCGAGGGTGAGGTGGCCCTGGCGTTCACCGTACGGATCCTCGAGCGACTCGGGGCGAACGGCGAGCAGATCGACCGCGAACGCGCCCGCGTCGAGGCGACCTTCCGCAGCGGCTAGCCCGTGAAAAAAGAGTCACTGCGTGGCGCGGAGGGTCTCCAGCCACGCCACCACGTCGACCAGCTCGTCGGCCGAGAGCGTCGTGGCCAGGTCCGCCGGCATCAGCGACACCGGCTGCTTCACGAGCTCCTCGACCTCGCCGGCCGGCAGCGTCACATCGATCGAGTCGGCACCGCGGATCACGACCTGCTCCGGTGACTGCGACACGAGCAGGCCGCTCACGCTGCGGCCGTCCTCCATCAGCGCCGTGTAGGTCTCGTAACTATGGCTGATCGCCGCCGACGGCGCTAGCACCGATTCATAGAGCGCCTCGCGCGACAGCTTCGCCCCGACGCCGGAGAGATTGGGGCCGACCGCCTTGCCCTCGCCGTTGACAATGTGGCACTTGGCACACGTTCCTGCACCGGCGAACACCACCTTGCCGTTCGCCGCGTTCCCGTTGCGCTTCACGAGGTCCGACACTGGCGGCAGCTTCTCGCCCCCCTTGGCCTTCGGCATCGGCAGCACGTCGGCCGCCGACTGCCGAATATCGCCCCAGGGGCACGACGCGATCACCACGGCTGCCACCTGCGGCAAGACGCCCGTGAGTTCACCCGCCTTCGCCATCGACACAATCTCTTTCGCTCCCTGCTGCGACCGAGCGAGGCCGTGGACGGCTGCGGATTTCAGTTCCGCCGCGGCATTGGCATCAGCGAGGGTCCGCTTGAGCAATGCGATCGACCTGCCAGAGCCGCGGATGCCGAGGGCGTTGAGCAGGCGGCTCGCAGCCGAAGCATCACCGGCCAGCGCCGTCTGCACGCGGTCCTCCCCGCCGCCATCGATCACCACGCCGGCGGCCGCCGCGGCCAGCTGTTCGCTCGTGCCCTCGGCGGCAGCCAGCGTCACGAGGTCGTCCTGCCGGTCCTTGAGTCCAAACCGCTGCACGATGTCGACGAACCGCTGCGTGCCCGCGACATAGCCGGCAGCCTCGTCGATCCGCTTGGCGAGCACCGGATCGGCGGCATCGCCAGGCCCGAGCCGCATGACCAGTTCGGGCAGGATCACCCGCAGCTTCTCGTCCGCGGTCGATGCGAGACGGCTCCCGAGCAGTTCGCGAATAGTCTCGGCCACGCGGGCTTGGTCCTGGAAGTCGAGGGCTCGGATGAGCGCCAGCGACTCCGACGTGCCCACGTCGGAAGAGCCCACCAGCAGGCACTGCATCGCCGCCGACTTGCTGCCGCGGCTCCGCCAGACAATCTCCCGCCCCACGGCGTCCTTCGGCCCCGAGGTCTTCGCCAGCCAGGCTTCGAGCCGGCCGTCCCAGAGGCCGTCGGCACCGATGCCGAGGGCTTCGAGTTCCCAGCGGTCACCGGCCTTGTGCTGCGCAGCCAATGCCGCCCAGGCCCGATCGGCCCGCTCGCCGGCCACGCCCTTGAGCGCAATGGCACACTCGCGGCGAACCGCGATGGACGGATCGGTCACGAGCTTCTCCACGAGGGCGATCACGTCGCCCTTCGTGAGCCGGCACATCCGCAGGCCGACGATCCGGAATCGCTCGTCCTTGTCGGCAGCCAGCCGCGAGATCCAGGCCTCGGCCTGGCCCGGGAGCATGCCCGCCGCCCAGGCGAACCTGGCCCTGAGCGTCGAATCGGTGGCCGATTCAAACGCCTTGGCAAGCGCCGCGGCGGCATCCTGCGGCTGCTTCGCCAGATGCTCAAGCGCTATCGCGCGGGTGCAGAGGTTCGGGCTCGCCAGCGCCGCCACAGAGCCCGCGACTGTCTTCACGTCGACGGGCGGCACGCTCCACTTGGAGCCCTTGGGCGCGATCCTATAGAGACGCCCCTTCTCGGTATCGCCCATGCCGTGGCCGCCCACGCCGGGGTCATACCAGTCGGCCACGATCAGCGAGCCATCGGGGGCCACGCACACGTCACTCGGCCGAAACCAGCGGTCGGCCGAGCCGTCGATGACCGTCTCCGCCATCGCCGTGTAGCCGGCCCCGGCGGGCTTCACGTGATACGCCCGCACGACGTTCGGCCCCGGATCGCAGTGCACGAGCGACCCGCGAAACCGCTCCGGCAACAGGCCGCCCTCGTAGACGCAGATGCCGCACGGCGAACCGCCGCCGGTCATCAGCAGGTTGGGCACGACGCCCGGATCGTTCAAATGCCAGTGCTGCAGCGGCACCTCGGCCTCGAGGTTCGTCCGCGGCGACCGCCAGCCGGCGCCGGTGAGCTCGTCAACGTAGCCGTAGTTGCCGTACTCCATCACCCAGTTGATCCGCACGCCCTTGTTGCCGTCGTCGTCGTTGTCGCTCTGCCAGAGCGTGCCGAACGAGTCGACGGCCACCTCGTAGTTGTTGCGGAAGTTGTGGCCGAGCACCTCGAAATCGGTGCCGTCGGGCTTGCAGCGGAAGACCATACCCTGGCGATACGGCTTGCCCGTGTCGTTGACGACGTTGCCGAACCGGTCCTTCACCGTATTGCCGTCTTTGTCGTGCACCGCCTTGCCCGTGTTGCCAAAATTAAAATACCACCGGCCATCGGGACCGACCGTGAAGGCGTGCACGGAGTGATCGTGCTGCGGCACGCCGATCTTCGTGAACAGCGACTCCTTGCGGTCGGCCTTCAGGTCGCCATCGTCGTCGTGAAAAATGAAGACTTCGGGGGCGCAGGAGACGATCACCTTGCGGCCCGGCCCCTCGCCGATCACGCAGATGCCAAGCGCGCTATCAACGTCGCGGCCCTGGTGAAACACCGTCTGCTTGTCGGCCTTGCCGTCGGAGTCGGTGTCTTCGAGGACGAGGATCCGGTCGCCCTCTTTCCGCGTCTCCTTCTTGCCACGGTAGTTCATCACTTCACAGACCCAGACGCGGCCCCGCGAGTCGACGTCGATGTCGGACGGGCTCGAGAGCAGGGGCTCGGCGGCGTAGAGCGTCGCCGTGAGGTCGTCAGGGAGCTTGAGCGTGTCGGGCGTCGCCTCGCCGGCCACCGCTGCCGGGCCGACCAGCCCGCCAAGCCCCACGACACAGACCACCACCAGACGCCAACCAGCACAGGCACGGTTCATTGCGATGCGACTCCGAGGTCGTGTGTTCCTTACCCGGCCGCGTTGACGATCAACCGACGACACCAGCCGGGCCATCTATCGTAGTATCTCCCCGGCCGGCGACACCCACAAACCGGTGGGGCCTGCCGCGGGGGAGATCGCCGATTTTGCTTGCGGATGCGGGAATGCGGCTTGTATTCTCGACTCGCACGCGTCCCGACCTTGGTGCCTCGCTGGCTCCTCATACCCCCCACGAGACCTTCACGATGCTCCGCAATCCGCCCAGCCTGTTCACGAATCCGCTCCTCTTCCTGATGGTGCTCTGCGTCATCGGTGCCGCCGCAGCCGTCGCCCGCGCCGAGGCGCCGCCCACGGCAGCCTCGGTCGCCCCAGCGGAGCCGGCCGGCATGCAGCAGCTCTTCGACGGCAAAGATCTCGACGGCTGGGATGGCGATCCCAGGCTCTGGAGCGTGCGCGATGGCGTGATCCATGGCGAGACCACGCCCGAGAACGTGGCCGCCGGCAACACGTTCCTGATCTGGAAGGGGGGCGACATCGGCGACTTCGACCTCCGCCTCTCCTTCCGCTGCAACGCCACCAACAACTCCGGCATCCAATACCGCTCGAAACACATCACCGACGAGTCCGCAAAAAACAAATGGGTGGTCCGTGGCTACCAGCACGAGATCCGCAACGAGGAGACATTTCCCAACGTCTCGGGCTTCATCTACGACGAAGGTGGCTCGCGGCAACGGATCTGCAACGTGGGCGAGCAGGGTACGTGGGAGGCGGAGGCCGGGAAGAAAACACTGTCCACCGCGCTCGTCGACCAGGCCGCATTCACAGACCTGATGAAGATCGACGACTGGAACGACGTCGTGATCCGCGCCGAAGGCAACCGCATCCGCCACTACTTAAACGGCCGGCTGATTCTCGACTTCACCGACAACGATCCCCAGCGGGCGCTTGCCAAGGGCGTGTTGGCCCTGCAACTTCACGGCGGCAAGCCGATGTGGGCGGAGTACCGCAACATCCGCCTCAAGTCGCTGTGATGCCCTCCGAGCTTCCGTCCCGCTTTCGCGTTTTCTCCCGTGCCGCGCAGCTTCGCTGCCCGCGGTGCGGCAGCGGCCCGCTCTTCCGCGGCTGGTTTCGCATGCACGAGGCCTGCCCGCACTGCGGCTTCTCCTACGAGCGGGAGCCGGGATTCTATCTCGGCTCGATCTATGTGAACTACGGCGCCACGGTTATCCTCACCGGCGCCCTCTATGCGCTGCTGGTGATGGGCCTGGGGTTCTCGAATGAAACGGCGCTGGCCGTCTGCCTCACCGCCGCCGTGCTCTGTCCGATCCTCTTCTTCCGCCACGCGCGGAGCTTCCTGCTCGCCCTCGACAGTTCGGTCAATCAGGACCAGGGGCGCAGTGCGGAGGAGACAGGCACAGACGCCACGCCTTCGGCGGCGCTCACCAGCCGCAAACTTGCCTCGCTTGCCTCCGACGACGGGCGGGCGGGCTGCGCGATGGGGATGGCTCTCGCGCTCATCCTCCTCTTTGGCCTCGGCATGGCGGCCGTCACGCTCTACTTCGCGGCCACCATGCAGTGAAAAGAGCTGCGTCCCCTTTTCAGTGCCCCACCGGCCACGAGAAGAGGCGGATGCGGTTGCCGTCGGGATCGGCCGTGATCAGTTCCCGAAAGCCCTCGGCGTGGAGTTTCGGTGCGGTGACATCGGCATCGCTCTTGGCCAGTCGGGCGTGCACGACGTCGAGATCGACCACCTCGAAGCCCAGGCTCCACCGCTGGCTTGGCTCACCCGGCGACGGCCGATTCAGGATCGCCAGCCGCGTGTCGCCCGCCGCGAAGAGGGCGTAGCCATCGTCCACCACGCGGACAAGCACCCGCAGGCCCAGCACGTTGCGGTACCACTCGACCAGCTCCGCCCAACGGGCGGTCCGCAGTTCGACGCTGAACAGGCTGGGGCGTTGATGGAGGGTCATGAGACCCGGCGTTATACACCCCGCTTTTCCACCAGCGGCAGCCGGGGAAATCCCGCCTTCTCGAAATCGCCGCAAAAGCCGACAATCCTGGTTTCCCCATTTGGGCTTCCAAGTTCTGGATTCCGGTTTCTGGATTCCGGTTTCCGCCGCCCAGCCTTATCCCTCGGCCCCCGAGACGCACGTGTCACAGCCCACGGAACATACCCCACCCGCCCCCGCCGCCACCACCACATCGGGCCTCGAGAAGGCCCGCCGCGACAAGCTTGAAAAACTCCGTGGCCTGGGGATCGATCCCTGGGGCAAGCGGTACGACGGTGCCACGCCGATCGCGGAGGTCCGCAGCACGGGGGCCACGCTCGATCCATCGCCCGAATTCACAGCCGGCCCCACCGTCCGCGTGGCCGGACGGATCATGCTCCTGCGGAGCGCCGGCAGCCTCGTCTTCATCGATCTCCACGATCGCACCGGCCGGATCCAGATCATGCTCGGCAAGAAGCAGGTCGGCCCCGACGCCTGGAAGATCATCGACTGCCTCGACCTCGGCGACCTGGTCGGCTTCGACGGCCGGCTCGGCCATTCCAAGACCGGCGAGATGACCGTCTTCGCGTCGGGCATCGAGTTCCTGACCAAGTCGTTGGAGACGCCCCCTGACAAGTATCACGGTCTGGTCGATGCCGATCTGCGGCAGCGGATGCGGTATCTCGACCTCATCCACGGCGAAGGAGTCCGCGACCGCTTCGTGGCGCGGTGCCGGATCGTGGAAGCGGTCCGCCGCGTGCTGTCGTCGCGGGGCTACCTCGAGGTCGAAGGCCCCACGCTCCAGGAGAGCGCCGGCGGCGCGGCGGCCCGGCCGTTCAAGACCCACCACAACGCGCTCGACATGCCGCTGGTGCTCCGCATCGCGCTGGAGCTGCATCTCAAGCGCCTGCTCGTGGGCGGCATGGAACGCGTGTTCGAACTGGGCCGCGTCTACCGCAACGAGGGCGTGAGCCCGCGGCACAATCCCGAGTTCACCATGATGGAGGCCTACGAGGCCTACGGCGATTACTTCACGATGATGGACCTCACCGAGGCGATCTTCCTGGAGGCGGCGAAGGCCGCCGGCACGCCGACGCGGTTCGAGTGGATGGGCCATACGGTCGACCTCACGTCCCCCTTCCGCCGTGCCAAATATGACGACTTGCTCGCCGAGGTGACTGGCTGCAATCCGGCCGATCCCGCGAGCGTGGCCGCGGCAGCGACGGCCCGCGGCATCGAGACGGCCGGCCGTCACGCCGACGTCATCAAGAGCGATCTCTTCGAGGCCACGGTGGAGAAGACGCTCTCCGGACCGGTGTTCGTGATCGACTATCCCGCGGCCATCTGCCCGCTCACCAAGCGCAAGGCCGACGCGCCGCATGTCGCCGAACGGTTCGAGCTCTACGTGGCCGGCATCGAACTGGCCAACGCCTACACCGAGCTCAACGATCCCGATCTGCAGGAAGAACTGTTCCGCACGCAGCTGGCCGGCCTGGCCCAGGAAGAGTCGATGGCGCGGATGGACACCGACTTCATCCGCTCCCTGCGGCACGGCATGCCGCCGGCCGGCGGCCTGGGCATCGGCATCGACCGGCTGGTGATGTTCCTCACCGCCGCACCGTCGATCCGCGACGTGATCCTGTTTCCCATCCACCGCCCACACGCGGAGGGCTGAGCCCGCCCTCGTTCCCGCCCGCCCTCCAGAGTCACCATGTACAAACTCCTCCTCTGCTGGCGGTATCTCCGCACCCGCTGGATCGCGCTGGTGTGTGTCGCCAGCGTGATGCTCGGCGTGGCGACGATGATCGTCGTCAACGCAGTGATGGCGGGCTTCTCACACGAGATGCAGACGCGGATCCACGGCATCCTCTCCGACCTTGTGTTCGAGAGCCACTCGCTCTCGGGCTTCCAGGATCCGAAGTGGCACATGGATGAAATCACCCGCGCGGCCGGCGGCGACATCGAGGGGATGACGCCGACGGTGGCCGTGCCGGCGATGCTCAGCTTCCAGGTCCGCGGCCAGTGGCTCACGCGGCAGGTGATGTTCATCGGCATCGACGAGGCCACGCACAGTCTGGTGAGCGACTTCGGCAGCTACCTCCAGCATCCACAGAACCGCCGCCAGCTCTCCTTCAATCTCCGCGACGGCGGCTACGACACCTTCGACAGCCAAACGCAGGGGAAGGCCGGCGAGAACGGGCCGACCCGGCCCGCCATGGAGGCCGCCGGCTGGCCGCACCGGCGGATGCGGGTGGCCCGCGAAAAGCTCTGGCGGGAAAAGATGGGCGCCCGCGGCGACTCGGCCGCGCAGCCGGCCCGCCCGGTCGACCAGCAGGTCGATGCCGTGCTCGCTGCGACCAGTGCCGACAGCAGCGCGCCCTCCACGCCCTCCACGCCCTCCACGGACGGTGCGGCAGGCCAGGAGACCGAGGCCGCCGACGGCGAGAACGCCCCGGCCCCAGACGCGGCCCGCCGCGATCCCTTCCGTGCCGCCCGGCCCGAGCAGGGCGAAACCATGGACCCGGCCAAGGAGCAGTTCACCGGCATCGTGCCGGGCATCGGGCTGGCGAGCTTCCGCGACTCCGACGGCGTCGACCGGTTCCTGGTGCTGCCCGGAGACGACGTGAAGATCACCTTCCCCACCGCCGGCACGCCGCCCAAGGCCGTCAGCGACACCTTCACGATCGTCGACTTCTATGAGAGCAAGATGAGCGAGTACGACTCGAACTTCGTCTTCGTGCCGATCGACGCCCTGCAACGGATGCGGGGCATGGTCGATCCGCAGACGGGCATCGCGAGCGTCAACTCGATCCAAATCAAGCTCAAGCCGGGCGCCGACTTAAACGCCGTCCGCGACCGGCTGCGGAAGGTCTTTCCGGCCGAGATGTATGCCGTCTCCACCTGGCGTGACAAGCAGGGGCCTCTCCTCTCCGCCGTCGACATGGAGATGGCCGTGCTCAACATTCTCCTGTTCCTGATCATCGCGGTCGCCGGCTTCGGCATCCTCGCCATCTTCTTCATGATCGTGGTGGAGAAGACCCGCGATATCGGGATCCTCAAGTCGCTCGGCGCCGGCTCTGCCGGCATCGCCGGCATCTTCCTGGGTTACGGACTCTTCCTCGGGATGGTTGGGGCGGGCGTCGGCCTGGCGCTGGGTCTTGCCATCACCTGGAACATCAACGCCATCCGTGCGGGCGTGGAATGGTGCACAGGGGAACGGGTGTTCGATCCCTCGATCTACTACTTCTTCAAGATTCCCACCATCGTGAATCCCCTGACGGTCGCCTGGATCATCGTTGGCGCCGTGGGAATCGCCGTGGCGGCGAGCGTGCTGCCGGCCCTGCGGGCGGCACGCCTCCACCCCGTGGAGGCGCTCCGCCATGACTGACCAAGCGATGCTCCGGGCCACTCAGGACGCGATCCTACGCGTCTGCGACGTGCGGAAGAGCTACCGCTCGGGGGGCGGCATGCTGGAGGTGCTCCGCGGTGTCGACTTCACCCTCGAGCCCGGCGGCTTCGCGGCGGTGATCGGCCAGAGCGGCTCGGGCAAGAGCACGCTCCTCCACCTGATGGGACTGCTCGACGCGCCCGATTCCGGGCAGGTGCATCTGGACGGCACGCGGATCGACAACCTGCCCGCCGCCCGCCGCGACCGGCTGCGAAACACCGCCATCGGGATGGTGTTTCAGTCGTACCACCTGCTGCCGGAACTCAATGCGCTCGAAAACGTGCTCGCGCCGCTCCTGGTCCGGCATGGCGTGTGGGACTGGATGCGGGTGCGGGCCTCCGCCCGGGAGCGGGCCCGGGGGCTGCTCGACCGCTTCGGCCTGGGCGGCCGCCTGCACCACAAACCGCGGCAGCTTTCGGGCGGGGAGATGCAGCGGGTGGCCATCGCCCGGGCCCTGGTGACGCAGCCCCGCGTGCTCCTCGCCGACGAGCCGACGGGAAATCTCGACGAGGCCAGCGGGGGCGGGATCCTCGATGCCCTCTGCGAGTTGAACCGCCGGGACGGCCTTTCTATAGTGCTCGTCACGCACGATGCCGCAATCGCACGCCGTGCAGACAGGATTGTGCGGCTGGCGGCCGGCCGGGTCGCCGACGCGTGAGGCCTGGCGTCCGGCCTCCGGCGTGTGCGGCTGTCGTTTGCGTTTCCTGATAACCCCCATCCTCGAGCCCACGGGATCGATCATGCCGCGGATCATCTTCATGAACGATCGCCTCGTCCCCGAGGAGGAGGCACGCGTCAGCGTCTTCGACCATGGCCTGCTCTACGGTGACGGCGTGTTTGAGGGTTTGCGGAGTTACTCCGGCCGCGTCTTCCGGCTCGACGCGCACCTCGACAGGCTGTGGGATAGCGCCCGCGCGATCGCGCTAGAGATTCCGCTGGCGAAGGATGTCGTGGCGAAGGCGGTGAACGACACGCTGGCCGCCAACAAGCTCGTCGACGGCTACGTCCGGCTGGTCGTCACCCGCGGCGCCGGCAGCCTTGGCCTCGATCCCAACCGCACGAAGAACCCGCAGGTCATCGTCATCGCCGACACGATCAGCCTCTATCCGCGGGAGTTCTACGAGAAGGGCCTGCGGATCGTGACGGCAGCCACCCAGCGGGTGCATTCGGCGGCGCTCTCGCCGCGGATCAAATCGCTCAATTACCTCAACAACATCATGGCGAAGCTGGAGGGTCTGCAGGCCGGCTGCGTCGAGGCCCTGATGCTCAATCACAAGGGCGAGGTGGCGGAGTGCACGGGTGACAACTTGTTCGTCGTGCGCAGTGGCCGGCTCCTTACGCCGCCCCCCGATGCCGGGATTCTCGAGGGCATCACGCGCGGCGCGGTGATGGACCTGGCCCATACGGCCGGCATCGAATGCCATGAAGCCACGCTCACCCGCTACGATCTCTACACGTCGGACGAATGCTTCCTGACCGGAACGGCGGCCGAGGTGATTCCGGTGGTCGAGATCGACGGCCGCAAGGTGGGCGTTGGCACGCCCGGCCCGGTCACGGCCCGGCTGACCGCCGACTTTCACAAGCTCGTCCGGCAGTAGGCGACGTGCCTTACCGCCGCGGTGGCCGATGGTCCTCGTCGCCGATCCCTTCGTAGCGCGAGACATACCCCGGCTCCCGTGCACGCAGGAGTTCGGCCTCGTATTCCTGCACCACGTATTTCTGGATCATCTCCCGACAGGCCGCGTTGATCGGATGGGCGATGTCGGCATAGAGCCGAACGCGGCCCTCGCTGTCCCGCGGCGGCTGCCCCTCCGCGAGCTTCGCGCCACACTGGTTGCAGTAGCCGGCCTTGAAGGGGTTCTTATAGCCGCAGGCATGGCAATGCGCGCACAGCTTCCGGCTGGGCATCGCCACGAACGGGCCGCTGGGACCGCCGATGATCTTCAGATCCCGGATCACGAAGGAGCCGCTGATCGTGATGGAACAGAACGCGAGCAGCCGCTCCACGGCGTTCTCGATGAGCTTGATCCGAACCTCGGTGATTTCCATGGCCGCATCCCCCCCTTGCCCGAAACCAGCTTTGCCTCCCCAGGCCGCCGGCGTCGAAATCCGTTCACCCCATCATGCTCCGCGTGTCATCCCTCGTCGCTCCGTTCACGTCGCCATGGTCAGCGGATGCCGATCACGTGCCGCGGTCGCCAACCTGACTGAAAACACGCCCGGCCAGCCCGCCATCTCGAGCCTCACAGCCACCCGCCGCGCTTCGACCGCCGAACGCATCAGGGCAAAGCAGGCGCTGCCGCTGCCCGTGAGCAGCGGGTGCGCTGCACCGGCCCTGGAAAAGTGATCGAGCAGGCGTGCTACCTCGGCGCACATGCTCCGCGCGGGCTCTTCCAGGCTGTTGTGCAGGAGCGGCAGCGCGGCGCGGAACCCGCCGGCGGAGAGTGCGGCCGCGAGCTGCCGTGCCGTGCCGCGTCGGGAGGCGTCCGGCGTGCAGCGTGCGTAGACCGCCGCGGTCGAAAGACCGGCCGCCGGCCGTGCGATCACCGCATGGAGCGGAGGAATCCCCGACACCGCTTCGATCCGCTCGCCGCGGCCGCCCGCGATGGCGGCACCGCCGGCGAAGAACACCGGTACATCGCTGCCGATCCGCGCGCCGATCGCGGCCAACCGCTCGGGAGAAAAGTCGACGCCCCACGCCTGCGCCGCCGCCCTGAGCACCGCGGCGGCGTCGCTCGATCCACCTCCCAGGCCCGAACCGGAAGGAATGCGTTTCACGAGGTCGATGTCGAGCCCGGTGCGGCAGGCCGCGTCGAGAGAGTCTGCGATGCCCGCCTCGACGGCGAGCGCCTGCGCGGCCCGCACCACGAGGTTGGTGGCGTCGGTCGGCACATCGTGGGCCAAGGGCGCCCCGGCGGCCGTGGCCAGCCTGCCGCCGAACCGAACGCGGAGCCTGATACCCGGCTGCTGCGATGCCTGCACCCGCAGGGTGTCGTGGAGCGTGACGGGCACCATCAGCGATTCGATCTCGTGGAAACCATCCTCGCGGCGGGCCAGCACCGCCAGCGAGAGATTCAGCTTGGCAGGGGCGCGGACGGAAATCAGTGCGGGCCGCCAACCGGTCGCTGTCGTGCGCAGTGCTCGAGTGGACATACAAAAGCCGCTTGCTTTCTGACCAGCTTGACCCGCCCCGCCGTAAAACGCTCCCACGAATCTAACGACCCAACGGGGGAGGGGTCAACGGCCACGGCGACTGCCGTGGGCACGGCAGTCACAGCCGACACAGGAGCCCAGCCGGGCAAAGGCCGCGGCGGCTCAGGGAGTGAGCATCACCGCCAGTTGGCGACGAAAGCCACTGTTCCCAGCGCCAGAATCAGCCCGGTCGCAACCAGCACGGCCAGCAGAATGGCAATGCTCCGGCCCGCCCAGAGGTCTTCGCGGATCATCTCGGTGCGATCCGCCTTCTCGAACGAGGCATTCCAGATCGGAAAGGCCCGTTCGTCGTAGACCCACCGCGTCCGTTCTTCGAAGTTTTTTTCGCTCATGATATTCTGGGGGATCGTAGCCGGGACGAACGGTTTCAGGGGGTTATGATGGTCCGAATGTCCTCAGAAATCTACCCCGTCGATACCGCTGACGCCAGCCGAGACGAAAACGGCCCGCCCCCCGTCTCTCTGGGCCTGCCCCACATTCTCGAACCGCTCTTTCCGCTGGAGGAATGGCTGGGACAGCGGGGGCAGCCGGCCTGGCGGGCGAAGGCGATCCGCCGCTGGCTGTTCGGGAGGCGGGCCTCGTCGTTTGCGGACATGACCGACCTGTCGAAGGACCTGCGGACGCAACTGGAGACGGATTTCAGGATCTGGACCACCTCGATCGCGAAGCATGCCAAGGCCGAAGACGGCACCGAGAAGCTGCTGCTGGAACTCCACGACCACCAGCGGATCGAGTGCGTGCTCCTGCGGGATGGCGACCGCCGCACCGTCTGCATCAGTTCGCAGGTGGGCTGCGCGATGGGCTGCGTCTTCTGCGCCAGCGGCCTTGACGGCGTGATCCGCAACCTCACCACCGGTGAGATCCTGGAGCAGCTGCTCCGGCTCCAGCAGCTCTTGCCCGCCGACGAACGGCTCAGCCACATCGTGGTGATGGGCATGGGGGAACCGCTGGCCAACCTCGACCGGCTGCTGCCGGCGTTGGCCGTTGCACAGGACCCCGAGGGCTTCGGCATCTCGCAGCGGCGGATCACCGTCTCGACGGTGGGCCTCCCCAAGGCCATCGATCGAATGACCGAGGAAAACCCCGGCTACCACCTGGCGGTCTCGCTCCATGCGGCCGACGACGGCTTGCGGACGAGGCTCGTGCCGGTAAACAAGTCGATCGGTCTGGCCGAAGTGATGGCGGCCGCCGACCGCTACTGGGAGGCGTCGGGGCGGCGTCTGACATTCGAATACGTGCTCCTGGGCAGCGTGAACGATTCGCCCGAGGATGCCAAACGCTTGGTCCGCCTGCTCGGCCGACGGGCGGCGCTGGTGAACGTGATTCCCTACAACTCCGTGGCCGGGCTGCCGTGGCGGGAGCCGACGCAGGGTTCTCAGGAGCGTTTTCTCGACGTGCTCCGCACGGCGGGCGTCAACGTGCAGGTCCGCCGCCGCAAGGGCGCCCGTATCGACGCCGCCTGCGGCCAACTCCGCCGCCTCGCCGCGCAGGTGTGACGAGGGCTACTGCAGCCAGCCGAGCAGCAGCACCGCCGCCAACACCATGCCGAGCATGCCGCCCAACCACACCGTCCAGTGCACGGCGGCCAGGCGGATCGCCGCGGGATCCTCATGATGCGTGGCCGCGAAGATCAGGCTGGCCAGTGCCACCAACGGCAGTCCAAAGAAAATCCCAGGCACCCTGCCGGCCAGCGAGGCCACCAGCGGAGTCTGAGAGAGCCATGGGGAAACCGCCATGACTGTCGTGAGTGTCAGTGCCGTCGTCGCGACCATGCGAGCGTGTCTTTCGTGAAGGGGTGTGCGGGTGTGTCAGGAAGCGGGATCAGCTGATGCCGGGGGGGCCGCAGCGGTAGCCGACTCAGCAGTACGGCGTTTCTTCTCGTCCTCGGAGGGATGGAGCGGTCCAGCCCAGGCGTCGTAGATCACCAGCAGATTGAGCATGCCGGCAAGCATCGTGTAGAGCGTGCCGATCTCGAAGAACTTGCCCAGGGTGCGGTGCCATTGGGCGAGCTGATCACGGCGAAACTGTTTCAGCGGCGGCTTGTCGAAGAAGTCATCGGGCTGGATGTCGGGGTCATGCCGCGAGAGCCGATCGGCATAGCCCCGCGAGACATACTGGCCGGGGGCGAGCGGCGGGGCCATGAATCCGTTCAGCACCAGCGGCTGTCTGGCCGGCCCGAGGAGCTTGGCCGACTGCACGACCGCCGGCAGCGCCACCAGACCGACGCCGGCCTGGCAGACGAATGCCCAGCGGGTGTCGCCGGGCTTCCATGAGGCATAGACGACCTTGCCCCCGCCCAGCCACAAGCCCACCACGAAGGTGGAGAGGATGGTGGCCATGAAGAGGCCGCCCTTCGTCGTGCGGCCCTGATAGATCTGGCCAAGCCCGGGCACGGCCCACGAGAGCACCGCGGCCAACGCCGGGTTGCGGAGGTCGATGGCGGAGCCGTCATCGGGCGAGACCGCGACGATTCTCGGCTGCTGCAGCTCGGCGTTTCTGCCCACGCTTCGATTCCTGTGCACGACACGCACGCGGCTGACGATTGCCGACCGTGCGAGTCCGCAGTGTACGCGATGATCAGGGGGGAAGAAATGATCGGCAGCCTCTGATTTTACGTGGTCGGTACCCATCGCGAGGCATTCTTGTTACGATCCGCAGACTTCGCCTGCCTTGGCAGGCTTCACCGTAGCTCTCCACGATGATGCGATCGCAACAGACCTGTTCCCGCCGCTGGTTCGTCACCGCATTGGGTGCGGCCGGGGCCATGCTGGTCACGGCCGCCGCTGGCTGCTCGAATGCTCCCAGCGGCAAGAAGAAGGCCCACTCGTCCAGCCGCGACGGCAAACGGCCCAAGGGGCCCAAGACGATGGGCAACCTGCTGGTCGATAGCTACATCGACGATCTCAAGAAGGGCCCTGCCAACAAACAGATCGAAGCCGCGAAGGAACTCGGCAACATGGGGGCTGGTGGAAAAAAAGCCCTGCCGGCGCTCGAGTCGATGGCGAAGAACAACAACGCCGCCGTCCGCGAGGCCGCCCAGCAGGCGATCAAGTCGATCCGCAAGTAACAAGGGCGCCTCAGCCCCACAGCCGGCGGACCACCCGCACCCGCGGCTGGACCGTGGCGGAATCGGCACGCGACTCCGTCGCCTCGTGATCGTGCAGCGTCGCCCCGCGATTTTCTCCCGCGGCAGCCATCGAGAGCTCACGCCAGGCGCGTTCCACCACAGCGGCATCGACCCGATCGAGTCCGTCGCCCGCCGCGGCGGCCAGCGAGAGCTGCGCCAGTTGGCTGACGGTGCGGGGCACGCCGCCGGCAAAGCGTGCGAGCGTGGCTGCAGCCTCGGCGGGAAAGATGTCGGGATCACCGCCCACGCGGGCGATCGCCTGCGCGAGAAAGCCCGCGACGTCATCCTCGCTCCAGGCCGCCAGTTCGATCCGCAAGCTCGCCCGCTGACGGATGGAGGCCTGCACCCGCGACACGCCTTCGGGGGTCGCCGTGGCCACCACGACCGTACGGGCGAACCGGGGCTCGGCGGCTCCCACCAGCCGCGCAATCCCGTCGAGGGCGTCGGCGGGTGCCTCGTCGATGTCGTCGAAGATGAGTACCGTCGGACGTTCCATGAGCGTGTTCTCGCGGAGCCTGTTCTCCAACTTCTGCCAGGGCCGCAGCGGCTCGGCGCGAGAGAGCGGATCCAGTGGCATTCGCTCGAGCAACAGTTCGATCCAATCCCCAGCCGCAAGGCCACGCAGCGACAAGAGCGCCGTCTCTGCACCGAGTCCGCCAAGGCGGCGGACCGCCATCGCGGCCAGGTGACTCTTGCCGCAGCCTTCCGCGGCGGTGACCAGCCCGAACCGCTGCCGCTCCTCGAGCAGCCATTCCATCCGCGCGAGGGCCTCCTCCTGGGGACCGCCGGCATGGAAGGTGGCCGGCTCCAGTCCGCCGTCGAAGGGGGCCCCGGTGAATTTCCAGTGGTCGCGTGACATGATGGCGGAAGTGTAGGGCAGCAGCGCCCCCACGTCAGGACGAAGTTTTCCCTGCGAAACCGCCAGTTTGTTGGCCACAGGCCCCATGAGTGAACGATTCTTCATCGCCGCACCGCCCGCCGGAAACCACGCCGTTCTCGAAGGCGATGAGGCCCGCCACCTCACGCGGGTGCTCCGTGCGAAGGTGGGCGATGCGGTCGTGCTCTTCGATGGCAAGGGTCGCCAGTGGCAGGCCCGCGTGGCTTCGCTTGGCCGCGACCGCGTGGAACTCGACGCCAGCGAACCGCAGACCGATGCACCGCCCCACGGCATCCCACTCACGCTCGCCGTCGCGCTCCCCAAGGGAGATCGCCAGAAGTGGATGGTTGAGAAGCTCACGGAACTCGGGGCGGCGCGACTCATGCCGCTGGAAACAACCCGCGGCGTGGCGGAGGCAACGGCTTCCGCGCAGGCGCGGCTCGAACGGGTGGTGATCGAGGCCTGCAAGCAGTGTGGCCGCAACACGCTCATGGAGATCGCGGCGGGCCGCCCGCTCGACAGGCTGCTGGCCGAGGTGCCCGCCGGTGCTTGCGTCGTGATCGCCCATCCCGGCGGCAGATCGCTCGATGCCGCAGCCGTGCCCCCTGCGGCCACGGAGATCATCGCCCTAGTCGGCCCCGAGGGCGGATTCACCGACGAGGAACTCTGCATTGCGGATCGCGCGGGCGTCATCCGCATCTCGCTCGGGCCCCACATCCTGCGTGTCGAGACCGCCGCAATCGCCTTGGCGGCCCGTTTCGTCCGGTGACACCGAAAAAGGGGACGCAGCTCTTTTCCCCGCACGAGGAAAAGAGCTGCGTCCCCTTTTTCATTCCCCCTCGCAGCACGGGCACCGCTGCGGCACGTCGAGGATGAGCGTGGCGGCGTAGCTCGCCTTCTCATAACCATCCCCCTTCTGCTCGGGATCGACGTGATGGGCGACGACGAGCACCAGGTTGCCCTCCTTCGGCGTGTAGCGGCACCGGCCATCGGCGTCGGTCTTTCGTTCGTGATTCGGGTCGAAGCCTTCGGTGAGCGTCGCCCCCCGCGGGATGAACGACACCACGTGATCGGCAAGGGGCTTCCCCTTGAGCAGCAGTCGCACGACGATCGGCTTGCCCGGCCCGCACCCGAGCACGGGATGGCTCTCGAGGACCAGTTCGAGCGGATGGCCGAGCGGCTCATGCATCGTGGCCGGCTTGGCCGGACTGTCGAGTGACTCGGAGGCGAGGAAGTAGGCCTTCCCTCCCTTGAATCCCATCGCCCCATGCCGGATGCCCTCGCGGTAGTGGGCCACGCAGTGGAGGCCCGCGGTGGTCGGCACGAATCGCGCCGTCCAGAATCCCTCCTTCGGTGCATAGCCGAGGTCGACCATGTCGGGCACGAGATCGGTCTTCCGGCCGTCGGGCCCGACCACGTCGATCTTCACGCCCTCGAGCGAGCCGA
>JBIIGJ010000236.1:0-5399 GCA_044236455.1 Pirellulales bacterium | reverse complement strand
AGGACCGTAAAATCGACGAACCGGAACAGGCTGTATTCCACGCTTTTCGCCACCTGCGTCTCCATCCCTGGCGGCCCTACACCCATCCCTGGCGGCCCTACACCCATCCCTGGCGGCCCTACACCCACCCCTGGCGGCTCTGTGCCCACCCCCGGCGGACCGTCGAATGGGGCTGCGTTCGTTCCACCGAAGACGTTGGAATTGGAGGCGGCATCCTCCTGCTCGGCCTTGGCTTTGGCATTCTTCTCCTCGGCATCACGCTGTAGGAATTCGGCGAACCAAGGATGGAGTGCATTGAAGCCCCAGGCGCCATCTGCGAGTTGCGGCAAGGGACTGCAGAACGGAATGGGAGACAGCGTGGAATCCCGCCGCTCCTGCGCCGGCGGGAGAAGCAGTTGAGGCAGGAGCGGTTCGGGCTGGAGCCCGGCCCACTCCCCGGAGTAGCGACGAGCCAGGGCCTTTGTGTCGACGGGAGTCCATTTCTCAGCCGTGCCCGGCAGGACCTCGGTCCTTTCGATCCGGTAGCTGTTCCAACTCGGGGTGTCTCGGACGGCGTCGCGGAAGCTAGCCGACGTAAACCGGCGGTCGTATTCCTCCTGCTGCTTGACAATGGGGATCAGCCCGGTGACGAGGATGTAGGGGGCGATCTTGCCTTGCGACTGAACCTGATCCGGACGGGGTGGCATCATTCCCGCGTCTGGCTGGGGCACGGGCGGCATCGGCCCTCCCCGACCGCCGCCGCGTGGCGGCTTGGCGGGCTTTGCCGCGTTGCCGACATCAAGATTGAGGGGGCGGTCAGGGGCCGGCCGATCACCAGCCACCTTGGGCTTCATGGCCAGAATGATGACGCCGGAGACAGCCCGCAGGTCTTCAATAGGCAGGATGTCTGGATTGCTTCGGCGGGCCAGTTCGCTGAACAACGGCTTGTTGAACAGAGCATGAGGGGGCATCGGCAGAATTTCGGGCGAGAGCCATTGAGCCACGGTTTTGGCCAGGCCCTTCTCGCTCGTCAGTTCGTCGTCAGGCGCGATTTTCACCGCCTCGACGTGCTCGGCGGTTGTGGCCGCATCGGCGATGATCGCCTGGGGTTGCTGCTCCTGAGATGGCCTCATGGTGCGCATCGCCGACAAGCCCCCCCAGGCCAAACCGCACGCCAGCAGACCAACCATGGCGGCGATGATCTTTTCGCCGTGACTCAATAGGAACGACAGCAAGGCATCCTTGTTGAAGGCGATGCGAGGAGTTTTCATGACGTGATCCTCCGACGTGCGGGCCCATCCAGCACAGCAGCCTTGGGGGTCGGGGTGGGCTTCCCACCAGCCTCGGCGGGGGCAGCCTCCTCGGCCTGGCCTGCCTCCAGGCCAACCGTTTTCTCGTTGGGCTTGGTCGCCAATCCGATCGTGCCACGGAGTTCGAGATTTACGTCATGCAATCGGCCGGTGCCGGTCGACCCCGGCATTGCATTGCCGGGGACCGTACCTGCCGGCGCCGCAGGCTGGCCCGCAGCCTGCCCCGTCGAGGCATTGATTCGCACCTGGCGGACATCGACGGGGATCGATGACTTCGCCAGATCGACGAGCAATGCGTCGATCTGGCGCTCATCGATGACGACACGCAGCACAAACGGCATCAGGTGAACCATCTGGCTGTCGACCGACGCGGCCAGTTGCGCGGCATCCATGGGCTTTCCCGTGAAGTCGACATAGACCCAGTTGCGCATGAGGTCATCGGGATCCACCGCCTGCCCGCCGCCTTCGTCACCAGGAGCTGGCGGCCCGCCTGGCGCTGCGCCACGCTGATCACCGACAAACCGGGGGTTGGGGGGCCTTCCGACAGCAGCCCCTTCGGGTCCTGGCATAGCCGAGTCCGGCGCCGAATCGACCGCGACCGAAGGTGACGACTTCACCCGGACAACCCGTCCACCTGCAACGCCTCCGGGGTTGTCCTCCGCCGCCGGATAGCCCACGTAGAGTTCATCCACCCTGGCAATCGCGGCATTGTGCAGGCCGGTCGCCGGTTTATTGATGCGGGCCACCGTGTCACACAGCAGCCCATAAACCCACAATTCTTCCTGAGCGAGCAGTACCTTCGTCGTGGATGGAACCTTATCCCAGTTGAACGACACGAAAATCTTCGTCTGATTCTGCGGATCCCACGCTGTCAGGTGCTGCAGTTCCTCGACAGGACCTTCCGCGGCTCCCACCCGGGGCCGCATTGGCTCGGGCCGCAGCGACGGCTGGGATTGGCCTGGCTCGAGCACATCGGCCATGCCGTCGCTCACCCCCATTCGCTTTGGCAGTTCCCGCACAAGCATCCGCACATTGTTCTGGTAGCGTTCCAGGAGTTTGCGGGACAGCTTGCCGTCGGACTTCAGCGACTCCGCCGCCTTCACAAAATCGGCCCCCAGAGATTCAGGCCAGACACGAAGCGATTGTTGGTTGTCCCATAGCTTCCGCCATTCCGCGAAGGTTTCCTTTTTGACCCGCATGGTGCTGGTGTCGATGTCTTTGGACCACGAGTCGTTGGGGTGCTGAGGGATCCGTCGCACATTCTGCAGCGCCGTGAGATGGCCCTTGATCTTCTCCCGCTGGGAGTCGATCTCCGCCGTCAACTGGCCGCGGGCGAGAAACAGCACCGGCAACAGGATCAGCGGCACCATTGCCGACAGCATCCAGAAATGATGCTTCGCAAAAAGTGCTCCCCATGAACTCGAGCCGTCGGAAGCGGAAATCTTGGCCATGGCGTTGACGGTGGTTAGCGAATCAAAAGGGCTTGAAAGTCACGACCCGGTGATACCGGTCATTCTGCGGCCGCGGCGGACGGCTGTGGTGCCGCCAGGGGCTGTCCGGCAGGTCTGGGCTGCCAACAGAACTGCAGCACGAAGTCATACCGTTTGAGCGACAGCTCCTGCGGTTCATTCGCTTCCGGTAGCTCACCTCCCGGCAGCTGCGGGACGGCCTGCGGCATCCGCCCACTCCCCTCGGTCAGGCTCACCACCGGGATCTTCACCGACTTAATGGGCGATGACTCGACGATGACCGGGAAGCCGATGCCCAAGGCGGCTGGGCTCACTTCCTCGCCCGCCAGCGGGCCGGCCGACACGAGCACAGTGGCCTCGTCACCCAGCAGGTTTTTCACGAGCGTGGACCGCAAATACTGGGCTCCCTCCATGGGCTTGTGACGGTCCTCGTTGTGGAAGTGATAGCCCCGCAGCTCAATGACCCAACCGGGGCCGGTAGGGCCGGCCAGCTCGGGCGTTTTTTCCGCAGAGGCGTCCTCCGAGTTGGGCGGATTGCTGGCGGGCTGACCATCCTCTGCGGCAGGCTCGCCAACGGCACCCGAAGCAGCCTCCTGCCCTTCGAGAGCGGCATCTTCACCGATATGTGTTTCCGCCCACTGCTCCTTCACGCCGTCAAACCACGCGGCAAGATCGGGAAAATACTGGCAGTCCATGCGTTCTATATGCAGTTCCTGACGATCAGCCGGATTTTCAGGCACGGCGCCCGCTTCGTCTCGGGGCAGCAGCGACTGCACGGCCCGCAGCATGTCGAGGGTTTGAAACCGCTGGTTCTGCACCTTCGCCAGCCACTGCTGCTGGGCGATCGCAGCGGCCTGCCTGTCGCGAACCTGACCGATGGCGGCCGTGGCCGCCGCGGACTGCTTTTTGACGGCCTCCGCCTTGCCGAAAGCAGACGCATACAGCTCGGGGGCATAGGCAGTCCACGCTGCAAATATCCCAAAAAAATTGATCAACGCTGCCGCCAGCAGCCCGACCAACGCCCCCACCGCCCATGGCTTTTTGGATTCGATGATACGGTCGCGGACGATCTCATCCGGCAGCAGGTTCGTGTTGATCGCCGCCGCGTTGGCGGCCTGCAGGGCGAGACCATAGGCGGTACCGAAGGCGATCTGGTGTTCCCGGAATGCCGGGTTCGACACCACCGCCGCCCCTTCCAGGTGATCAAACTTGTCCAATCGCGTTACGTCGAGCTGGAGCTGCTGCCCCACGAAATCGGTCAGCCCGCGGAGTTTGGTGGCGTTTCCCATCAGCAACACCTTGCTGATGGTTGCCGACCGATCGGTGCCGGTGAAATAGTTCAACGATCTCTGCAGTTCAGAGGCAAATTCATTGAACACCGGCTTCATCATCTTGAAGACCGCCTTGGGGTCCTCCGCTTTGACGGCATTGCGCTTGAGATTTTCCGCCCTGGAAAAGGTCAGTTTCATCCCCTGCACGAGGGCCTTCGTGAAATTGCTGCCCCCCGACGGGATGCTCCGCTGCCAGATGCGGCGGCCGTTGGTCACCACCAGATCGGTGGAGTCAACTCCCACCGACACCAGCGCGATGGAGGGCGCCGGCTGGTCGGGATCGAGGGTCGCGATATCGGGGAGTTGATCGAATATCGCCACGTTGGCCAACGCGATCGGCGACAACTGCAGGACCTCCACATCGATGCCCGCCTGCTCCAGGGGGGCCAGAGCCTTGAACACCTGTTCTCGCTTCATCGCGAACAGGGCCACCTCCGCGTCGAGCACGAAACCATTGTCCTCCATCCCGCTTGCCAAACGCTGCCAGCGCCACACCACCTGCTCAAGCGGAAAGGGGATCTGCTGCCGAGCCTCGTATTTCACGATGTCGGGAATCTTCTTGGCCTCGATCGGCGGCAGTTTGATGAATTTGGCGAGACCGAGGTTGCCCGGCACCGATACCGCCACGGTGTCGCCCTTCAGGTCGTGGCGGCTGATGAGTTGCTCGAGCGCCGATTGGACCAATTCGACCGGGTCGGCCTCGGGCTGCGTGAGGATCATCGGGTATTCGATGTACTCGAATGCTACGGCCTCGAGCTTTCTGGGCTCGGACGAAACGCGGCACCGAAGCGCCTTGAGGGCGCATTTGCCGATATCGATTCCCCAGACGTAAGAACCGCGGGCCATTGCCGTTTCCAGAAGATCCTTGAGAGGCGTGTCGGCTGGGACTCAGAGTGGCATCAAAACGCTTCTCTACCAACACTTTATGAGTGATGTGCGAGGGGTGTCAAACGGGGCCCTTCTTCGCCGCCTGCGGCGGAGCCGCTCCCCGGGGCTCGCCTTCGATGTTCCGTTTTCCACTTTCGGTAAACTCGCCCCCATGAAACCCGACCGGATCATCGTGTATCTGCCCTGTCATTCCCTCCATGATTTCCCCACATGGCTGGACGAGACGGAGGCCGACGCGTTGCTGTCAGCCTGGACGGCGGCCTGGCACCCGTGGCTGATCGCCACGGTGAACGCAGTGCCCCGCTGGGCGAGCGTCGACTTGCCTCCGGCAGATGACGCCGCCCTGGGAATCGTGCCCGCTCCCTGGGACGACCGGTTCGCCCTGCAGGCCGACGCCGTCTGCACAGCCAACTCGTGCTGGG
>JBIIGJ010000047.1:0-24750 GCA_044236455.1 Pirellulales bacterium | reverse complement strand
ACGGTCACCGGCTCTAGCAACTTCACTGACACCAATACCAACAACAACGCCTCCACCGTTACCACCGACGTGACGGGCCGGCAGGCGGACTTGAGCATCAGCAAGACCCCGCCCACGACCCCGCCCTCTCAGACCACGTACACCCCGGGCGTGAACGTCACCTACACGATCATCGTGAGCAATCTCGGCCCGAACCCCATCCCAGGAACGATCGCCACCGATCCGCTGCCCACGGGCACGACGTTCGTGGGGGCCACCGGCGGCGCGAGCTACGACGGCGGCACCAATACGGTGACGTTCAACGTGGGCCCGCTGGCCGTCAATGGAACGCAGACCTACACGCTGACGATCCTCCCGGGCGTAATCCCGGGAAGCGACCTGATCAACAAGGCCACGGTCGCCGTGCCGGCCGGCTTCGTCGATCCAAATCCTCTCAACAACACAGCCACCTCCGTTTTGTTCGAGCTCCAGCCCCCGGCGTCGATCGAGGGTGGCCTGGTGATCGGCACCGACGACGGTTGTAACGGCCGGACTGACACGAGGGTGCGGGTGATCGATGCGTTGAACGATGGCGCGGAGCTGCTCAGCTTCGTGCCCTATCCGGGCTGGAAGGGCAGCGTGCGGGTGGCGACGGGTGACGTCAACGGTGACGGCATCCAGGAGATCATCACGGCGCCGGGCCGGAATCGAGTCGGCGAAATTCGCGTGTTCGATTCGACCACCGGTCTGGAACTGCCGGCCTACCGCACGTTCCCCTTCGGCCCGAAATACCGCGGCGGCGTCGAGGTCGCGGTGGGCAACCTCAACACCGACATCTACGGCGACATCATCGCCGGCATGTCGAGTGGTGCCGGGATGGTGAGCGGCTTCCTGGTGAGCGACCCGCTCTCGCTCGACCCGGTTGCCAACAGCCCATACCGCTCGTTCCGCGGATTCCCGGGCCCGTACTCAGGCGGCGTCAAACTGGCGGCAGCCGACTTCGGCAGCTACGTCGGATCCACCTGGACACCGGGCGTGTTCGACGGAATCAGCGAGATCGTGGTGGGCAGCAACGCCGGCATCCGGGCGACCGTCAAGGTGGTCGATGTCTCCGGCACGCCGAAGACCGTTCGCACCATCCTGCCGTTCGCGGCGAACTTCCGCGGCGGCGTGACCCTGGCGACCGGCCGCTACAATCTCGACGACGTTCCCGACATCTTCGTGGGTGCGGGTGTCGGCGGAAAATCGGCCCTCGAGGTCTGGAGCATCACTGGCGGAGCTCCGGCGAAACTCGCCGTATTCGCCGGCATGGCGAAGCAGAATGCCACGCTCTTCACTGCACCGCTCGACACGACCGGCACTGGCATCGTCACCAACATCTACGGCGTGCAGGGATTGAATGGCGGCGGCGGCACCAAGGGGGTCCGCGGGTATCAAGTGGGCACGCCGGGAACCGCGACCACCCTGCCCCTGACCAACAACGCGAACTTCTCCCCACCGCTCCGCATCGCTCCGCTCAGGCTACCGCCACTCGGCCTCCGCCGCACGCCCCGCTGACCGAAACCCCTTTCCCAACGGCCCATCCGCAGCGGCCGCAGTTCACGCCGCCGCGCGGGTCGCCGCGGGCCGGGGCGGCGCGAGCTTAAAGAGCGCGAAGAGGTCTTCCTGCGTGAGGCCGCTCGCGGCCGGGGCCTCCGCCTGCGAGAGGATCGTGTCGGAGAGGTCGCGTTTGCGGCGGAGCACCTCGTCGATCCGTTCCTCGATCGTGTTCGCCGAGAGAAACCGGGTCACCGTCACCGCCCCCGCCGCCCCGATGCGATGGGCCCTGTTGATCGCCTGATCCTCGACGGCCGGATTCCACCAGCGGTCGAAGAGAAACACATACTGCGAGAACTGCAAGTTGAGCCCCACGGCCCCTGCGCCGTAGGAGAGCAGCAGCACGGAATGCTTTTTCTCGTGCTTAAACTGCCGGATTGCCTCGTCGCGGGCCGTGGTCGACATGCCCCCGTGGTATTCGAGCGCCCCGAACCGCGAGAGCTTGCCGCGGAGCCGGCCGAGCGTCTCCACCCACTGACTAAAGACGAGCGCCTTCTTGCCGCTGGCCTGGATCTCCTCGAGATCGGACTCCAGGCATTCGAGCTTGGCGCTCTCCCCCGTGAAGGTGTCGAAGTTGCAGATCTGCTTGAGCCGGAGCACCAGCTCAAACACGTTCTGGATCGTCGCCTCCTGCCCCAGATCGGCGAGCCGCAAGACGCCCTCCTCCTCCGCCCGGCGGTAGGTCTCCCGCTGTTCAGGCGAGAGCTCGATCCGCTCGTCGCGGTTGAGCCGAGGCGGCATGTCCTTGAGCACCTTGTCTTTCGTGCGGCGGAGCACGTGGTCGGCCGCGGCGGCGCCCATCGCCTTCGGCGACATCCGCTCGTTGAGATGACCGGGGGCGATGAATTCAAACACCCCCACGAGGTCGTCAGCGCTGTTCTCCACCGGCGTGCCCGTGAGGGCCCAGCTGCGGCGACGGGGCACCGACCGCACCGCCTCGCTCGTCTGGCTGGAACGGTTTTTGATCCGCTGCGCCTCGTCGAGCACCATCAAGTCAAACGACAGACCCAGTTCCGCGATCAGGTCCCGGTCGCGAACGAGTGCCTCGTAGTTGGCGATTTTCACAGGCACATCGGCGAGCGACCACTGCCACCGCCGTCGCTGCTGATCTCCTTCGATCACGGCCACGAGAATCTCCGGCGCCCAGTCGGCCAGTTCCCTCGTCCAGTTGGAGACGAGCCCCTTCGGGCAGACCACGAGCACGCGGCGGGCCTGCCCCGATCGCACGAGCAGCCGGATCGACGAGATCGCCTGCATCGACTTGCCGAGCCCCATCTCGTCGGCGAGCACCGCGCCGTGCCGCGGCATCAGAAAGGCCATGCCGTCGAACTGGAAGGGAAACGGCTGCCGGGGGAACTCGAGGCTGCTCGTCTCGAGGATCGTCTCGAGGTCGGGCTGCAACAGGTAGAAGAACCGCTCCGAGAGCTTGATGACGTCCGCCGGTGGGGCGATCCGCGTGCGTTTGGCCGACAGTGCCGCGTCGTCGACGCTGGCTTCGGCGTCCACTCCGGTAGGCTCAGACGGTGCCGCGACCACCGGCATCGCGGGTGCGGCAGCGGCTTGCGGGGACGGTTTCGTCGCGGCTGGCGGCGGGGCGGCCGGCAGCTGGAACCGAAAGCTCCGCACGGCGGGCCGCGTGTCGAACAGGCCGATCTGCGTGACGGCAGGCCGCGGCACGTCGATCGGAAACCGCAACGCCGCGGGCCGGGCGATCCGCGGCTCCACGGCCGGCACGACCGCCACCGGCGGCAACGCCAGCTCCGGCGCCCGCCAGGAATACAACGGCCTGACCTCCCTGGAATCTGCTGTCATCAAACGCTCCGCGACGCCCTTCGTACCCACGTTCCGGGATGGCTTTTTCCACGCGAGGGTCAGTGCCGCTGCGCTTCGTCGATCGCGGCCCGAATCCGTTCGAACGGCTCCCAGAGATCGACCGCGGCCGCCAGCTCCTCGAGCCTTTCCCGCAGTTCGGCCTCCCGGGCGGCATCGCTGGCATGGGGGCTCACACTGGCGGAGCCCACCGTGAAGCTGCTGGTGCCGAGCCCACTGCCTGGCATGGAGGTCATCGCGGCCGTTGTGCCCGTTGAGCCGCCCCTGACCAGCGCGACGGGCAGCTTCGTATGGCTCCGCACGTGCAGCATCGGCTCGAGGTCGGTGAGCACCAGCTCCGGCATCACCGTGGCCTCGGCCAGGAGGGTGCCGCCGATCTGCTGGCCGTGCAGGTGCGACTGCAGCGTGGAGCCAAAGAGGATCTGCTGCGCCCGCGACACCTTCACCGGCGCCGTGCAATGAAACTCGAGCGGCCGCCCCAGCGGGTCCACCAGCAGGTAGCCGCCGAAGACGCCATGCGACCCCGACTCCACCGCCGTGAGAAACCCGTAGGCCCGCGGCCCCGCGGACGTTCCAGCCAATGACTCGGCTGACTTCTGCTCCATGCTGCGTGCGATCCCTCCGCCCGGACCCCGGCGGCCACGTCCCTGCGGCCCCCCCCTACCGCTCCATCCATCGGGCATCCTATCGGGCCACTTGAGCGGCACTATCCCGGCCTCCCGCCTCCCGCCCCGCAGGTCCGTGTCACGGAAGCTGGGGAAACCCTGACGGCCAGAACGCATCTCGGTAACGCTCAGCGTTTTCACGCGACATTCGACGAGCCGGGGGTCGGGGGAAGCCGGAGCGAATCGGCCTATCCTGGCCTCGAGTCGGAGGCTTTCACCGCCCCCCGGCGGTTTGGGCCGCTCGACCTATGCTGGCCCCCGCCGATACGCCGCCGCGTGGAAAAGAACCACCATGCTGCCTACTATAGAGAGTCGATTGAGCCCATCCGCCGCGAGAGCCCTCATGAACGACGTTCCGCCGGTCTACACGCAGCTCGACATTTCCGCGTCCACGGTCAGCTCGACCGTGCCCTCTCCCCTGCCGGCCGATGCCTCGGAAACCAGCCGGCTGCTCCGCGACATGGTCGTCCTGCAGCACCGCTCGTGCGAACTGCTCACCGAACTGGTGAATCAGGTCTCGCTCCAGCAGCGGCAGCGCAACGCCGAACTCAAGGCGTGGAAGGAGGCCAACCCCAAGCTGGCCAACGCCTGCCGCTATGCCGCCGAGTCGCTCGCCAAGGTGCACACCGAGTTCCTCTCCAACATCGCCACCGAGGCCTTCGACAACGCCGAGAGTTTTTCCGACAGCGACTATGCCCTCGGCGATTTTCTCGACCGCTACGGCCCGCGGCTCGCCCACTTCAACGGCGTGCTGCAGCTCCTGTCGCAACTCGGTGCTCAGCCGCCGCAACCACCGGCCGAGAAGCCGGCGGAAGGCTGAGCCCCTCCCGTAGCATGCTGCGGGCCGGTGCCCCGCTGCGTGTCGGCTCTCCGTCTTGTCTCCCACCCCAGGAACCTCACCATGGCCACATCGCCAGCTTCGCAGCCCCCCGTTCCCGCCGCCACGGGAAAGCCGCCGGTGTTTCAGGTGGCCGATGCGGCGGCCATGGCCCAGGCCCGCGAAAAGCTCGACGCCCACACCGTCGAGATGATGGCGTGGCACTTCCATCCCTCGACGGGCTGCCCGTTCTGGCTCGACTACGCGAAGTCGCTGTCGTTCGATCCGATCAAGGAGGTCAAGTGCTACGACGACCTCAAGAAGTTTCCGCCGTTCGAGGATGAGTGGCTCCGCGGCGGCCCGGTCCGCCGCTGGGTGCCGAAGGGCATGGCCGACAAGCCGATGTATGTCTTCGAGACCGGCGGCACGACGGGCGTGCCCAAGTCCCGAGTCAACCACCGCGACTTCCGCACCGACTACGAGATGTTCAGCGACACGCTCCCCGAGGAATATTTTCCGCGCGGGGCCAACTGGCTGATGCTGGGCCCGAGCGGCCCGCGGCGGCTCCGCCTCTCGATCGAACACCTCGCCCAGCATCGCGGCGGCATCTGCTTCTGCGTCGACCTCGATCCTCGCTGGGTGATCAAGCTCATCCAGAAGGGCTGGATGGAGCACCTGGAGGCCTACAAGCAGCACTGCGTCGATCAGGCGATCACGGTCCTGGAAGCCGGCCACGACATCCGCTGCATGTTCACCACGCCGAAGCTGCTGGAGGCCCTGGCGCTGGCGCTCGAAAAGAAGGGCACCACGATCCGCAAGGCGGGCATCACGGGGATCTTCTCCGGCGGCACCGAGTTCACGCCGCAGTGGACCCGGTTTGCCGTGGAGGAACTGCTCGACGGCGCCTACATGACGCCCACCTACGGCAACACGCTCATGGGCCTGGCCGCCTCGCGGCCGGTCGTGCCCGCCGACGGCTACACGATCGCCTACTACGCCCCGCAGCCGCGGGCCGTGATCGAGGTCGTCGACTTCGACGACACGAACGTCGTCGTGCCCTATGGCGGCACCGGCCGAGTCCGTCTCACCACGCTCACCCACGAGACGTTCATTCCAGGATTCCTGGAACGCGACGAGGGAGAACGGGAGCTTCCCTACGCCAAGTATCCGTGGGACGGCATCAGCGGCGTGCGTCCGTTCCGCGCCCTCGCCGCCTCCACCACCGTCGGAGTCTACTGATGCACCTGCCCGCCTATCGGTTCGGCAAACCCTACGAGTCGCTCGAACGCGAGACGCTCGTCCACTTCCTCACCGGCGAGAAGGTGGCGGAGGTGAGCCAGGTGGGCGGCGCGATCGTCGGCCGCGACCTGCAGAAGGCGGGCCAAGCCCGCGCGGCGCTCTTGGCGATCGATCCCGAGGAGATCGTCGAGCGGCTCCAGACCGCGGGCAATCTCTACGCCCACGGCACGCTCACCGTCGGCGACGCGAAACAGTCGCCCGACGATTTCGTGAAGCAGCAGTCGGCCACCACCGGCCTGCCCGAATCGCTCTGCCGGGCCAACATGCAGAAAAACATGTTCGTGCTCTCCAATATGGACCGCATGCTCGACGCCCTCTCCCGCGGTCTGCCCCCGGAGATTCTCTGGAAGGGTTTTGGCGCCGAACACCGCGGCGTGGTTGTAAGCTACCAGGCGCAGTCGCCGGTGCTCGGCCTCGTGCTGCCGAGCAATTCACCCGGCGTGCACACGCTCTGGCTGCCCGTGATCGCGCTCGGCGTGGGCCTCGTGATGAAACCCGGCAGCCAGGAGCCCTGGACGCCCTACCGCATGGCAGCCGCCATGGTCGAGGCGGG
Organism: Pirellulales bacterium; assembly: GCA_044236455.1. Lineage (GTDB taxonomy): Bacteria > Planctomycetota > Planctomycetia > Pirellulales > UBA1268 > CAMCQY01. The sequence continues at coordinate 18,011 of JBIIGJ010000047.1, read as the reverse complement.
CATTCCAGCCGAGGCGATCAGCCTCTACCCGGGCCCGACCGACGTGGGCGCGGGGATCCTCGCCGCCTGCCGGCGGAGCATGATCTTCGGCAGTGCGAAGACGGTCGAGCAGTATCGGGCCAACCCCGGCGTGCAGGTGCACGGGCCGGGCTTCTCGAAGCTCATCCTCGGTGACGACTGCGTGGATCACTGGGAGCGGTATCTCGACGTGATGGCCGAAAGCGTGGCGATCAACAGCGGCCGCGGCTGCATCAACGCCTCGGCCATCTACGCCAGCCGCCATACGAAGGAGATCGCCGCCGCCCTCGCGGAGCGGCTCGGACCGATCGACGTGAAGCCGCCAGAGGATCCCGACGCAAAGCTCGCCGCCTTCACGATCCCCGGCGCCGCCAAGGCGATCTGGGGCCAGATCGAGGCGGGGCTCAAGGCCACCGGCGTCTCGCACATGACGGCTCCCTACGGCGAACGGCTCGTGGAGGGTGAGCGATGCGGCTGGCTCCGCCCGGTGGTCGCCCACTGCACGTCGCCCGAACCGGAGATCGCCAAGGCGGAATACATGTTCCCCTTCGTGAGCGTGGTGGAGTGCCCGCAGCCGCAGATGCTCGAGAAGATCGGCCCCACGCTCGTCTGCACGGCGATTACCGACGATCCGGCCTTCCGCTCCGCGCTCATCGACTGCACCGCCATCGACCGGCTCAATCTGGGCCCGATCCCCACGACGAAGCTCGACTGGCTCCAGCCGCACGAGGGCAACATCATCGACTTTTTGTACCGCTCGCGGGCGCTGCAGCTGCCGGCGGAAAAGGCTGCCTCTTTATCGTGACGCGCGAGCACGCACCGTGACGCATCCGGATGCATCCGCCGCGTTTGAATTCCGTGCCGCCACGCGGCTGGTGGTCGGCCGTGGCACGATCGCCCGGCTGGGCATGCTCGCTCGCGAACTCGGTGCGACGCGGGTGCTCGTGGCGAGCGATCCGGGCGTCGCGCGGGCCGGCCACACGGCCGCGGGGCTCGCCGCCCTGGAATCGTCCGGCATCGTCACGGCCGTCTTCGATCAGTTTGGTGAAAACCCCACCACGTCGCAGGTCGAGGCCGGCACCGCGGTGGCCCGGGAGTTTCGGCCCGATCTGATCGTCGGCCTCGGCGGCGGCAGCTCGATGGACTGCGCCAAGGGGATCAATTTCCTGTTCTCGTGCGGCGGCCGGATGCACGACTACCACGGCCGGGGCAAGGCCACCGGCCCCATGCTCCCCTCGATCGCGGTGCCGACGACGGCGGGCACCGGCAGCGAGACGCAGTCATTTGCACTCATCACCGATGCAGCGACCGGCATGAAGATGGCCTGCGGCGATCCGCGGGCCGCCTTCCGCGTGGCGATCCTCGACGTGCATCTCACGCTCACGCAGCCGACGCGTGTGGCCGCGCTGACGGGCATCGATGCCGTGTCGCATGCGGTCGAGAGCCTGGTGAGCCGGGCCGCCACGCCGGCTTCGCGAATCTTTTCGCGGCAGGCCTGGCGGCTGCTGGCGACAAACCTGCCCCGCGTGTTCGCGGAGGGCGGCGACGTGGCGGCGCGAGAGGCTGTGCAGCTCGGTGCCGCCTGGGCCGGACTCGCCATCGAAAACGCGATGCTTGGCGCGGCCCACGCGCTGGCCAATCCGCTCACGGCGGCCCATCATGTCGTTCACGGCCAGGCGGTGGGGCTCATGCTGCCGCACGTCGTCACATTCAACGCCGATGCCTGCGGCACGGCCTACGCGGAACTGCTGCACGACATCGGCATCGACGCGGCGCCGCAGACATCCGCTGAACAGCTGGCCGAATGGCTCTCGCGGCTGCTCGCCGCGTCGGGCCTGAAGACGACCCTTTCCGATCTCGGCATCGCCTCGCCCGATCTGCCGTCGCTCGCCGCCGCGGCAGCCACGCAGTGGACCGGTGGATTCAACCCACGGCCCGTGAACGTCGACGACTTCGCCCGCCTCTACGAGGCCGCCCGCTGACCACGGAAGGCCGACGCCCGGCTCGCCGCCCTCGGCATGGTCGCGGTGATTCGGCCCCGCTCGATCGTCAGTCTGCCGGAATCTGGCCGACCAGCTTCCGGATCTCGGCGGCGGGCACGAGCGCGGGGCTTGCCGCCCCCTGGCCGATGCCCGACGCGCGGTGCCGCATGATGCCGATCCCCAGCAGTTTGCCGTCGAGCGTGAACATCGGACAACCGCGAACGACGTTCGTCGCCACGAAGAACGGCCGCGGCCGTTCGATCACCGCCGACAGCTGGCCGGGCATCATGGCCGGATCGTTGTTGAAGAGTTCCTCCAGGCGGGCCACCGATACCGTGTAGTCGGCGATCTGCGCCGTTCCGGCGTCGGCGAGGTCGATCGGGTCGAACGTCACCCCCCGGGCCTCGGGCGCGTCGGCCTTGGGACGCAGGAAAGCCAGATCGAGATCCGCGTCCTTGAAGACGAGCGCGACCGGGATCTCGGTGCCGTCGCCGAGGATGATCTCGAGCTCCTTGAGAGTCGCCGTGGCCTCCACCTTGATCGGGCCCGTCGGCGTGTTGACCTCGCGGCCGTTGATGAGCTGCGACGGATCGATCGCGCTCAACGAGAGCACGACCAGCCCCCGGTCGTCGACGAGCGTGCCATCGGCACGCACCTTCTCTTCCCTCTCCGGTATGTTCATGCCGGGCCGGGCGGCGCTGAGCCGGATCTGGGCCACGCCCGTGACCTTGACGATCGACTCCCGGTTGCGTTCGAACACCTTGCGGGCCAGGACTGGCACCGGCTCGTCGGCACGGGATGGGGCCGCGGAGAAGAGCGGGGCCATGACGGCAAGGCCGCAGGCGACGGCGGCAGTCCGGAGGAAGATTCGCTTCATGACAGGCCCGCGGTGCGGGGCTCCTGGGGAAAAGGTGGCGGGCCGAGATTCTGGCGAACCCGCCGGACAAGATCTACCAGCGTGGCTCGACTTCCGCGAACACCGTGTTCACACCGCGGCGGACAAAGAACACGACCTGCCCGGGCCTGGTCTCGCGGCAGGCCTTGAGGAGCTTCTCGGCGTCGGCCACGGTTTTCACGACCTGGCCGTCGATCGACACGATGACGTCCCCAGGCCCGATACCGGCCAGGGCTGCCCAGCCGTTGGGCTGCACGGCGCTCACCCGCACGCCAGGGCTGTCCACAGGCAGCTGCTCGGCGATCCGCTCGGTGAGCGGAAGGTCGCGGATCGTGAGTTCGAAGGCCTCGTCCTTGTAGCTGTCGAGGTCGCCCGTCGCGGCGGGCGACTCCACGAGCGTCACCTTGACCGCCAGCGGCTCGCTGCCGCGCAGTCCGTCGAAGGCGATCTCGGTGCCGATCGGGTAGGGCCGGATCAGGCTCTCGAAGACGTCGGTGTCGGTCGGGCTGCCCGCCGGAATCACGCGGCCGTCGAGCTTGAGGAGCAGATCGCCGACCCGCAGGCCCGCGTCGGCCGCGGGCGACTCCGGCACCACGTGCGTGACGCGAACTCCCTTCCTGCCGGCCATCCCCAGGGCCTCCGCGATCTCGCGGCTGAGCACCTGCGTCTGCACGCCGAGCCACGGCCGGGCGGGCGTGCGCGCCCGGTCGCTCTCCGAGGGCGGCCCAACCCTGGCCACCGTGATCATCTCTTCGGCGTCGCGGATGAAGGTGACGAGCGTTGGCACCGGCTCCGTCGTCTTCTCGCTGATCGCGGCGACGGCCCGCTGGAAGTCGGCCGTGCGGGCGATCGGCACGTCGCCCAGCCGCACGATGATGTCGCCTTGCCGCAACGCGGGCTTCGCCTCCGCGGCCCCGCCGCCGTTGCGGACGCCGACCACGACCGCGCCGTCGGTGGTCGGCCGCTTCTTCTCCAGAGCCGTGACCTTCGTCAGGTCCCGGGCGGTGAGTCCCAGCGGCTGGAGTTCCACCTCCTTGGGAAGCGAGGGCTCGCGGACGGCCGCGACGAGCTTCCACTGCATCGGCTGGCCGTCGCGGGTGCCCTGCACCGTCACGTCCGTGCCGATCGGCACGCCGAACACCAGGCGGTTGAAGGCCGGCAGATCCTCGGCGGACCGCGCAGCGGCGATCGGCGCGCCGCGGAACTCGGTGATCAGGTCGCCCGGCCGCAGCCCGGCCTGCTCCGCAGGGCCGCCGGGCAAGACGAAGCCGACCATGACACCGGCGTCGGCGGTAGCCGATTTGAGCAGCGGCTGCACCCCCATGCCCACCCAGCTGCGGGCCACGCCCCCATTGGCGATGATCTCCTCGGCGACGGCTTGGGCGATGTTCGCGGGAATCGCCCCTCCGAGGCTGCCCACGCCGATCTCGTTGATGCCGACGATCTCGCCGTCGAGGTTGACCAGCGGCCCGCCCGAGTTGCCCGGGAAGATGACCGCGTCGTGGCCGATCCAGCGGATCAGTTCGCCGACGCTCTCCCCCTCGATCCGCAGGGCGCCCCCAGGGGGGATGAGCGCCAGGTTCGAGACGATACCCTGCGTCACCGATTGCGAGAGGCCGGCTGGGCTGCCCATCGCGAGCACGACGTCGCCGATCTGGAGGTTGTCGGAGTCGCCGAACGCGGCGAATGGCAGCGGAGCCCGGCCGTCGCGGCGGGCCGCCGGGTCGATCTTGAGGATCGTAAGGTCCGAGAGCGCGTCGGTGCCGATGAGCTGCGCCGGCAGTTCCTCGCGGTTGGTGAGCCGCACCGTGATCCGGCTGCCGCGGCCGGCGACATGGTGGTTGGTGATGATGTGCCCGTCGGCGTTGATGATCGCGCCCGAGCCGGTGCCCCGCGACTTTTGCATCCGGCCCGAACTGCCCGCCTCCATCACCACGTCGATGCGGACCAGCGTGGGATAGACGCGGTCCACGGCCCGCTGGATCCGCTCGCGAAGCGTTACATCCCGGCCCGCGGCGGGCGGCTCCTCCGCGCGGGCGGTCGCGGGCACGATGGCGAGGATGGCGACGAGGACGGCACGACGAAGAAGCATGGGGGGTATGGCAAAGGGCCGGGCGTGTGTGGAGGCGACCGTGACAGTCTATTCGCGGCCCGATTCGCCATGGATTCAAGCCTGGCAATAAAAGACGCGGCCGGTCCTGTTCAGCAGGATATCTGGTTTTCCCCGTGCTGGCAGAGTTGCCATCGGCCCGATGGATCGAGCCCGTGCCTATTGACGGCGTGCTGAAGTCCGTTCGCCAGCTGCGGCATGCCCGTCGAAAGCGGGCTAGCTGGCGTCGGAGACCGACGAGAGGTTGAAATCTTCGACGACGAGCGGCGGCACGCAGACGGGGGAGTCGCTCTCGGCGCCGAGCATGCGTGTGGGCACGCCCGATGCCACCAGCCGCTCGAGCATGTGCACGGGGGAGACGTTGAACCGGAAATTCTTCACCGGCCCTGCGAGCCTCCCCTTCGAGATGGCGAACGTGCCGTCGCGGGTGAGCCCCGTGAGCAGAAGCGTCTGCGGGTCGACCGACCGCAGATACCAGATCCGCGTGACAAGGACGCCGTCGTCCACCATGCCGACGAGGTCGTCGAGCGAACGGCCTTCGCCCGTCATGATCAGGTTGCCCGGCCCGGGTTGGGGCTGCATGCCCCGTTTCTGCGCCCAAAACCGCCCGACCGCCAGCGATTCGAGGACGCCAGCCTCGATCCAGGGCGTGCGGACGAGCGGCAGGCCGCCGGCATGAGTCGGGCACGGCGCGGCCTTGTCGAGAGGGTCGGAGACAATCGTCGCCCGCGCGTCGAAGAGCCGCCTGCCGACCGGATCGTCGCCTCCCGCAAGCCGACACAAGAAGCTGCGGCCCTCGTCGAACGGACGGCGGTCGAGCGCATGCACCAGCCACGACACAAGATCCCGCACCGCCGCGGGCTCGAGCACGACGGTCGTCCGGCCCGGCGGCCGTTCGCTCGGGTTTCTGGAGGCGAGGGCCTTTCGGATCGCACGGTCGCCGACCGCCCCGAGATCGAGATCGCGGATGTCGGTGACCTGGGTGCTCGCCCAGCCGGAGCCATGGCCCGTCGGCGTGCGGGCGGTCACCGAAAAGCCGACCGTGGTCGATCGCTGGTGCACAAAGAGACCGCTGGACGTCGCGAGCGTGGAGCCGCCGACCGTCCGCTTGAGGTAGCCCGCCGTGTCGACGCCCGCCTCGCGAGCCCGCTCGATGACCGGCCGGAGCCAGCTGATCGCGGCCTGCGGAGGCGCGGTGGCGGTAGACTCGGCCCACGTCGCCGGCGTTACGAACTCCGCCGGGCCGAGTGGGGGCATGTGCTCCGGGTTCTCAGGAGCGACGGCTGCCATCGCCTCTGCACGTTCGACGAGCCGCCGGATCGAGGCGTCGTCGAGCCGGTTTGTGGAGAGCGTCGCCGAGCGGCGGCCGTAGCTCACCGTGAGCGATAGATCGGTGCGCCGCACCAGGGCATTCGACGTGACATCATTGCTGGCGTGCCGCAGGTGGAGGTCGTCGCCTTCCGCGAGCCGAACTTCGGCGGAGTCGGCGTTCACGAGGCCGAAGATCCGCTCGCATAGCGCCCGGGAGTCGGCGGCGGTCATGCCCATCGTCGCACCGCCCCTGCGCCGCACCCGCCGTGCGACGCGGTCTTCTTGCCCGCCGCCTGCTCGGCCGTATTGAGCACGTTGATGCCGCGGAACCGGGCCGGCACCGCGCCGTGGGAGACCGGCGCCGCCTGCTGCGGCTGCCCCTTGCCGCAGTGGAGGGCGCCGTAAAGCTCGCGAGACGGCCCGCCGCCGAGTCCGTCGCAGGCGTTCCAGAAGTCGACTGAGTTGCCCTGGTAGGCGACGTCACGAAGCATGCCGGCGAGCCGGCCGTTCTTGATCCGGTGAAAGACCTGACCTGTGAACTGGAAGTTGTACCGCTGCTGGTCGATGCTCCAGCTGCCGTTGCCCTCGATGAAGATGCCGTCGTCGATGCTGGCGACGAGCGTCTCGGCGGTCACGGCCGCGTCGCGACCGGGCTCGAGCGAGATATTAGGCATCCGCTGGAGCGGGAAGGCGTCGAAGCTCTCGGCATAGCCGCAGGCGTTGGAGGCCTGCCGACCGATCCGGCCGGCTTGGCCGAGGGCCATCTGGTAATTGCGGAAGACGCCCTGCTCGACGATGAAGAACTCGCGGCCGGCGGTCGGCACACCGTCGTCGTCGAACGCGGTCGTGGCGACACCACCGGGCTCGGTCCGCTCGCCGCGAAAGCTCACGATGTCGCTCGCGAATCGGAGGCGGTCGAGCCTGTCGGGGGTGCAGAAGGATGTGCCCGCGAAATTGGCCTCGTCGCCGAGAGCACGGTCGAGTTCGGTGGGGTGACCGACCGTCTCGTGGATCGTGAGCCACAGGTTGCTCGGTGCGATCACGAGATCCTTCCGTCCGGACTCGACCGAGGGGGCCACGAGCTTCTCGCGGGCCTCTTCGACCGCGCGGGCCGCATCGGCCTGGAGCGCAAGTGCCGTCACATGCTCCCAGCCCGCGGCGCGCGGTGGCACCGACCCCTCGCGGTCGGCAAACCGGCCAGTCTTCTCGTCGATGACGGTGACGCCGAACCCGGGCTGGAGCCGGATGCGGGACTGCACGATCCGGCTGCCGAAGGTGTTTGCCAGCCAGGTCCGCTCCCGCACCTGCTGGAGCGCTGCGTGGCAGAAGTTCGCGCCGGCCCCTTCGGCGGCGGCCGTGACGCCCAGCAGCGCTGCGATCTTCGACTCGAGCGGCACCGCGAAAGGATCGACGGCGGCGGGCTGGTCGAACCGCCCGATGTGCCGCGGGAGCGATTCGATCTCGACACGACGCTTCCGCCAGCCGGCCTGCGCCCGCGCGATGGCGACCGCCTCGGCCGCCAGCCTCGCCACGCCTTCCGCCGAGAGATCCTCTGCAGCTGCGAAGCCCCAGGCCCCGTCCACGACCACGCGGACCGAGCCGCCGAGCGACGTCGCCGCGGAGACATCCTGCACCATCCGCTCGCGGACGAAGAGCGACTCCGACTCCGTCTGCATGATACGGAAGTCGGCGAACGACGCGCCGAGCGACTCGGCCCGACCGAGTGCGGCGTCGGCCAACTGCGGGAAGCTGTCGTCGACCTCCGCCGCCCGGGCGGCGGCCAAGTCCCATCGCGCGGCGAGGACCGCGACCCCGCCGACCGTCACCCGCTTGAGCCAGTCACGACGGTGGAGAGGTATGATCACTGCTGTGTTTTATCCGGCCGGAGTTCATGTCACGGACGCCCTGAGGATAGGGCGTGCAACCGCCCGTCCGCAAGCTGCGCAGGCTCATCCACCGTCCGCCGGTTGCAGAACTGCCGCTGACCGTCCTATCCTCTCCTTGAAGACGGACGCGTGGGAGATGTTCGACCTCGTCGCAGCCGCGATCACCCACGCCAAGGCCGCCCGATGAGACAATTCCTCCTGCTGGCGCTACTGCTGCTTCCGTGCCTGCCGCCGCCAGCCGCGACGGCCGACGACGCCGCTCCGGCCGATGCGTGGCCGATGGCACGAGGCTGTCCCGAGGGCACCGGCCGGTCGGCGACGACGCTTCGTCTGCCGCTGGCCGAGAAGTGGCACCGCGGCTTCGAGAAAACGGCCTTCGGCGCCGTGCCCGTGATCGCCGACGGCACGATCTATCTCGGCGACCTGGACGGCACGTTCCACGCGCTGGACCTCGCCACGGGCGCGACAACGTGGACGTTCAAGGCCGAGGCGGCGGGGTTTCCTTCGGCGGCGGCCGTGTCGCTTGTGCCCGCGGCGCCGCTGGTGGTCGTGGGCGACGATACAGGGGTCGTGCGGGCCTTCGACCGTGCCACGGGAAAGCTGGCCTGGGAGTACGAAACCGAAGGAGAAATCTCCGGCGGCCCCACGATCCTCGCGGGCGATGACGGCGGCCGCGTGCTCATCGGCTCGCAGGATGCATCGCTCTCCTGCCTGCAGTTGGCCGACGGCAAGCTGCTCTGGAAGCATTCCATCGCCGACCAGATCCGCTGCTCGCCGACGGTGGCCCGCTCCGCCGACGGAGACCGCGTGTTCCTGGCCGGCTGCGACGGCAAGCTGCATGTGATCGACCCGCAGACCGGCGAGGAGAAGGCGGCCGTGCCGATCGGCGGCCCGACGGGCACCACTCCCGCGGCGGCCAGCGACCGGGTGTTCTTCGGCACCGAGGGGGGCGGGTTCTTCGCGATCGACTTTCTCAAGGCCAACGTCGCCTGGCAGTCGCAGGCCGCAGTGAATGGCCAGTCATATCGTTCGAGCGCAGCAATCGCCGGCGACCTCGTCATCGTGGGTTCACGGGGCAAGGCGGTCGAGGCCTTTTCCATCACGGATGGCGCGAGGAAGTGGCGGCATCCCATGCGGGGCAAGGTCGATGCCTCGCCCGTCGTCGCGGTCACGGCCACCGGCCGGCCGGTGGCCATCGTGGCAGACACTGCCGGAAAGATCGCGGTCCTCGACGCGGCGACGGGAGAACCCGTCTGGGAGTTCGACGCCGGCGGCGGCTTCTCCGCGGGCGCGGCCCTCGCGTCAGGGCATATCGTGATCGCCTCCGACGACGGCACCGTCTGGTGCTTCGAGCCACAGTCCCGCTGACGCTCCACCGCACAGGATTCCCACTCATGGCATGGCTGCAAACGGAGATCCGGCTGGCACCGCGCCGCCGCGGCTTCCACCTGATCACGCCTGAAGTCGAGGCGGCGGTGGCCGACATGGAGCGGCTCCGCGTCGGCATCCTCCACGTCTTCATCCAGCACACCTCGGCGAGCCTCTCGATCAACGAAAACGCCGATCCCGACGTGCCCCGCGATCTCGAAATGGCGTTCAACGAGATCGCCCGCGAGGATTTTCCCTACGTGCACACGATGGAGGGGCCCGACGACATGCCGGCCCACGTGAAGGCCTCGATGCTCGGCAGTTCGGTCACGGTGCCGATCAAGAACGGTGGACTCTGCCTCGGCACCTGGCAGGGCATTTATCTGTGCGAGCACCGCGACCGCGGCGGCCCCCGCCAACTCGTGCTCACGCTGCACGGGGAGTGACTGCATGCCGAGCGATCCCCTGCCCGCCTTCGATCCCGAACGCTTCCGCCGCGAGGGCCGCGCGGTCGTCGACTGGATCGCTGACTACTGGCAATCGGTCGCCGACAAGCCGGTGCTGTCGCAGGTCGAGCCGGGCTGGGTGCGATCGCAGCTGCCACCGCATCCACCCGAGCAGCCGGAGCCGCTCGACGCCGTGCTCGCCGACCTCGACCGCGTCATCGTGCCGGGTCTGACGCATTGGCAGCATCCCGGATTCTTCGCCTACTTTCCCGCGAGCACGAGCGGGCCATCGATCCTCGGCGAACTGCTGTCCGCGGGCTTGGGCGTGCAGGGCATGCTCTGGGCCACGTCGCCGGCCTGCACGGAACTGGAGACCCATGTGCTCGACTGGCTGCGCGGGCTGCTCGAACTGCCCGAGCGGTTTGCCAGCACGGGCTCAGGCGGAGGCGTGATCCTCGACTCTGCGTCCAGCGGACTGCTCTGCGTGGCCGTCGCCGCCCGCCAGCGGGCCGGTGCGTTCAATCGCGAAGGCATCCCGCACGACCATCGCCCGCTCGTCGCCTACACGAGCGCCGCCGCGCATTCGAGCGTGGAGAAGGGGCTGGCGATCGCCGGCATCGGCGGGCACTGGCTGCGAAAGATCGAGACGAATGCCCGCGGCGAGATGGACGCCGACAGGCTCGCCGCCGCCATGGATGCCGATGCACGGGCGGGCAGGATTCCCTTCTTCGTCGCCGCCACGGTCGGCACCACGGCCTCGGGTGGATGCGACCCCGTCGAGGCCAACGCCACGGCCGCGCGGCGGCACGGCGCCTGGCTGCACGTCGACGCCGCGTGGGCGGGGGCCGCGGCCCTCTGCCCGGAGTTCCGCGACCGCGTCCTCGCCGGCGCCGAGTCGGCCGACAGTTGGGCCTTCAATCCCCACAAATGGATGCTCGTCAACTTCGACTGCCATGCACTCTGGGTGGCGGACCGCGGGCCGCTCGTCCGCGCGCTCTCCATGAAGCCCGACTACCTCCGCAATGCCGCCACGGAGGCCGGGGGCGTCATCGACTACAGCGACTGGCAGGTGCCGCTGGGCCGCCGGTTCCGGGCCCTCAAACTCTGGATGACGCTCCGCATGGTCGGTGCGGCCGCCCTGCGGCAGCGAATCCGCGACCACGTGGCCTGGGCGGCGGAGTTTGCCGACTGGGTGCGGGACGACCCCCGGTTTGAACTCCTGGCCGAGCCGTCCCTCAGCCTCGTCTGCTTCCGCCTCCGGGCCGGCGACGAGGCCTCGGCCGCCCTGCTCGACCGGGTCAATCGGCAGGGCCGGGTCTTTCTCAGCTCCGCCCGGATCATGGACCACCTCGCCCTGCGGCTGGCGGTGGGTGGCACGCTCACCCGGCGGCAAGACGTGGAAACCGCCTGGCAGGAGCTTTCCTGGCTGGCCTGACGCCCGTCCGCGAGCATTCCGCGAGCATTCCAAGCTGTCACGATCGATTTTTCTGTATTTCCACCCCGCTTCCGGCCGATCTTCGTTGAATTGTAGAGAAATTGGGATGGTGGGGGCAGGGAGCGAACCAACTCCGTGGGCGACCCGTAGTATTGGTTGCGACCTGGTTTGAAACGGCCTTAGTACGGCCGGACGACCGGGCGAGGAGTAGCACCATGGCACGAAAAGACTCACTGTTGAACCTGCGGGCGATTCTCGTCCGCCGCCGCGACGCTCTGCGAAGCGCGCTCGCCGGCGACCTCTCCCTGCTGAAGGATCTGCGCAGCGAATCGCCGGGCGACGTGATCGACGCGGCCTACGACTCGACGCAGGACGAGATCAGCTCACAACTCGCCGAGGTCGAGAGCCGCGAACTGGCCAATATCGAGAACGCCCTGGAACGCATGCGTGACGGCAAATACGGCTCCTGCGAGGTCTGCGGCGGCAAGATCCCGTTGGCCCGGCTCAACGCTCTCCCCTATGCCACCATGTGCATCGAATGCCAGCGCGACCTGGAGCGATCGGGTGGGGCGGGCGGGCCGCGGCACGAGGAACGCGAGGAACAGGCCGAGGAACACGTCACCGGCGACGTGGAGTTCTAGCTTTCCGTGGGCAAAGCCATCCTTGGCCTTTGCCCGCTTGGCCGACCAGTGGAAACGCCAAGGGTTTTTACGGTCGGCGGCCGCCGCATCCTGCGGCGGGAAAGTGCGATATGCTGACGCTCGGCTGATCCATGTGCCGATTGATCATGGCACCCGAGCGAGCATTCCATGACGCCAGTTGATCGGATTCCTGTTGATCGCAGCGCGAAAAGCATTCGTCTCCTCTGCGCGGCGCTGGTCGCTGTTCTGAACGTCGTTCATACCAGCCGCGCCGAGGAACCGTCGGCACCATCAACTCCATCGATACGGCTGGCGCCGATCGAGCGATCGGCGGCCGGGAGCGGCGGTCGGGTCGACCCGATGCGGGCGGCGCGGCTGACGAATGCGGAGCGTGAGAAGCTCTACGAGCAGGTTTCCCGCGACGCCGAGGCGCTCGAGCGGCAGGGGGCCCAGCTCCGTCGGCTCACGCAGCTATTGCGGCCCACGGTCGTCCACATCGACGCCAAAAAACCGGCGCTGCGCCCCAAGAACGGCAAGGCGAGCGAAGACGAGGCTGGCTCCGGCGTGATCACGCTCGTGGCGGGCCGGACGGTGGTGATCACCAATCGGCATGTCGTCAACCGCGCGGAGCTCGACAACATCACGATCCGTCTCGACGGCGGACGGGAGATCCGGCCGATCCGGCTCTGGTCGGATCCTCTCACCGACATCGCCGCGATGGAGATCGAGGGAGACGATCTCGAAACGGCGAGGCTCGCCAGTGGTGACTCCCTGCAGATCGGCGACACCGTGCTGGCGATCGGCAGCCCGTTCGGCCTGTCGCATTCCGTGACGCTCGGCATCGTGTCGGCGAAGGGCCGCCGCGATCTCGATCTGGGCGAGGGGGGCGTGAAGTTTCAGGACTTCATCCAGACCGACGCCGCCATCAATCCGGGCAACAGCGGCGGGCCGCTGGTGAACCTCCGCGGCGAGGTGGTCGGGCTCAACACGGCCATCGCCAGCAATTCCGGCGGCAGCGAGGGGATCGGCTTTGCGATCCCGATCTCGATGGTGATGTTCGTGACGAGGCAGCTGGTCGAGACGGGCTCGGTGTCGCGGGCCTATCTCGGTGTCACGCTCGACCGCGTCTTCTCGCAAAAGGCGGCCAACCGGCTGGGCATGGTGCGGGCCGTGGGGGCGCATGTGTCGGGGGTGACCACCGGCTCCCCTGCCGACGTCGCCGGCATCCAGGCCGACGACGTGATCCTGGAAGTGGACGGCGTGGCGATCGAGGATGACGACCATCTGGTGAGCCTCGTCAGCGTGACGCCCACCAACAGCACGGTGAAAGTCACCGTCTTTCGCAACGGCGAGCGGATTTCCCTGCAGATGCCGGTGGCCAGCCGCGAGCAGTTCGAGTCGCAGTGAATACGTCGCCGAGCATGGAACGCCGGGGGGGCGTGATTCAGGTCGCCGCGGCGGCGGTGGCCAGCGACCGCAGGATGCAGTCCTTCACGGCGGGCACGTCGCAGTTGACGAACATGTCGGCATTCGGCCGCTGCTGGCGGATCTGCCGGCGGTCGATCACCAGCATGCCGGCCGTGAGATCGCCGACCGTCTCGACGTCTGCCACGATGGCCGTTCGCTCGAAGAGTTCCGGATTCGTCGCCGCGACGAGCGCCACCACGTCGTGCAGCCAGACTCCCTCGCTGCCGAGCAACTGGCGGTGGGCCCGGAAGGTATGCGGCAGCATCCGCCGCAGGAGCAGGCCGGCCCGCGACGACTCGTCCGGCAGGTGCTCCAGAAAATCAAACTCCAGCACCACCTGGCTCGTGGTCTCGAGCGGCACGAGCGACTTGGTGAGCGGCTCGCGGATCACGTGCCGGGCCGCTGCTGGATCACAATAAAAGTTGAGATCGGCGACCGGTGTCACGTTGCCGCCGCCATGCACCGTGCCGCCGGAGATGATCACGCGGTCGATGATCTCGGCGATCGACGGATCACGCCTGAGCAGCCGGGAGAGATTCGTGAGCGGTCCCAGGGCGATGACCGTGACCTCACGCGGATTCGCGCGGATCGTCTCCCACATCACCTTTTCCGCCACATGCCCGCCGTGGAGCTGGGCCCGTGGCAGGTCGATGCCGCCCAGCCCGTCGCCGCCATGCATGTTGAAGGGCTTCTCCGGCAGCGCGGTGTCGGTGGGGGCGACACCGATCCGCGGCAGCCGCGGCGGATCGAGATAGGCGACGATCGCCTGCAGGTTGCCGGTGGCCTGCTCCGGCATGACGTTGCCGCCGGCGGCCGTGACGGCCAGCACTTCAAGCCGCGGATCGAAGAGGGCCATGGTCAATGCCACGGCGTCGTCGATCCCGGGATCGACATCCAGGATCACCTTGCGGGGCATTGGAACGGGCATAGTGGAGATGGCGTCGTGGTGATTCGCAGCCGAAGGAGTAGGCTGTTGGCAGAATGGTAGCCGAAACCGGCCCGCCATGCCGTCCGCTCCATCCGGCCTGACCGCTCCGCGCGAGATTTCCATGGATCGACCGACAGACACCCCCGATATCCTCCCGTCCCTCGACCGCCTGCGGCAGGGGTTCCACGCCAGCCGCGACGAGACGCGGCGGCTGGTCGATGGCGTGCTAGCGGGGTCGGTCGACCTGGAACACTTCGGCCAGTGGCTGCTGGCGCTGGCCGACCTCGGCGAGTCGGCCGACGAGATCGCTGGCGTGGCCGAGGCCCTGCGGGGCCGGATGCTCCCCGTCCATACCACGCACGCAATCGTGGCCGACACCTGCGGCACCGGTGGCGACGGCTGCGGTTCGTTCAACATCTCGACGGCGGCGGCGCTCGTCGCGGCGGCAGCGGGCCTGCCGGTGGCGAAGCATGGCAACCGCGCGGTCACCAGCCGCACCGGCTCGGCCGACGTGCTCGAGCAGTTGGGCGTGGCGGTCGGCGTGCCACCGGAGACCTCCGCGCATCTGCTCGCACAAGAAGGATTCTGCTTCTGCCTTGCGCCGGTGCACCATCCGGCGATGGCCCGCGTCGGCCCGCTGCGGCGGTCGCTCGGGCGACCGACCGTGTTCAACCTCGTGGGGCCGCTCTGCAATCCCGCCGGTGCATCGGTGCAGGTGATCGGTGTCGGTCGGGCTGCCGCGCGTGAGCCGCTGGCCGAGGCCGCACGGCTGCTCGGCGCGAAACGCACGCTCGTCGTCTCGGGCCACGTCGGCGACGACACCCATGAAAAAGTCTTCGACGAGATCAGTCTCTTCGGGCCCACCGACGTCATCGACGTTTCGGCCGGAACAACCACGCGGTCGCAGTGGACGCCCGAGGACTTCGGCATCGCCACGCAGCCGGCGGCCCGGATCGTGGAGCTGGCGGTGGCAGGCCCCGCAGAGAGCGCCGCCGCGATCCGCGACGTGCTCGCGGGCGAGCGCGGTCCGCGGCGCGACGTGGTCGTGCTCAACACCGCCGCCGTGCTCTGGGCGGCGGGAAGGGCTGGCGATCTGCCGGCGGCCCGCGCGACCGCCGAGGCCGCCATCGACTCCGGCGCCGCAGCCCGCCTCCTCGATCGCCTCGCCACCACGCTCTAACGCCACGCCATGCAACTCGACGTCATTCAGCCACAGCCTGAGCCTCCCGTCGTGAAGCCCTGCTGCGCGAAGGCCGCCGCCGGGGAATTCGGCTGGCGATGCCCGATGCACCCGCAGGTGACCAGCAGTTCGCCCGGCAACTGCAGCATCTGCGGGATGCCGCTCGAACCGATCGGGCAGGAGGCCGGCGCCGCGAACAGCCACAGCCACGACCTGCGGCGGCTCGTCATCTGCGGCGTGTTGGCCGCCATTCTCATGACCGTGGCGATGCTGGGCATGCTCGGTCATGGCAGACACGGAGCCATGGACGGCGGGCACGGCTTGCTCCCGAGCTGGCTTGCCGGCCAGCCCGGCAACTGGCTGCAGCTGCTGTTGGCCACCCCCATCGTCTTCTGGGGTGGCTGGCCGATTCTCTCGGGCGGCCTCGCGGGCTTCCGCCTCGGCCGGCCCACGATGTTTTCGCTCATCAGTCTCGGCGTGCTCGTGGCCTGGATCGTGAGCACGGCGGCCACGGTCGCCCCGGGCATCTTTCCCGAGGCGTTCCGCCGGCCGGACGGCAGCGTGGAGGTGTTCTTCGAATCGGCCGGCATGATCGTCGTGCTCGTGCTGCTCGGACAACTGCTCGAGAGCCGGGCCCGCCGCGGCACGACGACAGCCATCCGCGCGCTGATGGATCTTTCCCCTCCGACGGCCGAACGCGAGCCCGGCGGCGAGACGATCCCGCTGGCCATGGTGCGCAAGGGCGACCTGCTTCGCGTGAAGCCCGGCGGCCGGATCCCCACCGATGCCATCGTCCGCGAAGGCGCAACCACCTGCGACGAATCGTTGCTGACGGGCGAGCCGATGCCGGTGGCACGCTCCGTTGGCGACCGCGTGCTCGGCGGCGCGATCAACGGCTCCGGTGCGATCGTCATCGAGGCTGAAACGGCGGCCGACGGGGCGCTCGTCGCCCGGATCACGCGACTCGTCCGTGAGGCGCATGAGAAGCGGGCGCCGATCGAGCAGTTGGCCGACCGGATCTCCGGCATCTTCGTGCCGATCGTGCTGGCGATCGCCGTGCTCACCTTCCTGGTCTGGGCGGCGATCGGGCCGCAGCCGCGGATGGCGCTCGGACTCCTGTCGGCCGTGAGCGTGCTCGTGATCGCCTGCCCGTGTGCGTTGGGGCTGGCGACGCCGCTGGCGATGACGGTGGCCATCGGGCGGGGCGCGAAGGCCGGCATCCTCGCCCGCTCGGCCGAGGCGCTGGAGAAACTGTCGCACGCCGGCACGATCGTGTTTGACAAGACTGGCACACTCACCCAGGGCCGCCCCCGCATCGTTTCGGCCGTGGCGGTGAGCCCCGACGGCCGGTCGGTCGCCATCGACGACGTGGCCTCGTCGCCGGAAAAGCTCTCGCAGGAACCGTTTCGCACGCTCCTCTTCCGCGCCGCCAGCCTCGAGGGATCGAGCGAACATCCGCTGGGACGGGCCTTCACGCAGGCCGCTGCCGCCGCCGGCATCGACACGGCGAGGCCTGAGGCGGTCGAGGCGATCGTCGGCCGCGGCGTCGTCGGAAAGGTGCAGGGCACGACGGTGCTGGTGGGCAACGCGGCCTTGCTCGGTGATCGTGGCATTGCGATCGACGCGACGCGACCGTCAGCCGCCGCGACGACGATCCATGTTGCAGTCGATGGCGGCTTCGCCGGTTCCTTCGGTCTGGCCGATCCGCCGCGGCCCGAGGCGGCGGCTGTGATCGCCGACCTCGCTCGCCGCGGCTTTCAGCTCGAGATGCTCTCCGGCGACTCTCCGGAAGCCGCCGAGCAGGCCGCGGCGAAGATCGGCCTCGCCCGCGCGACCGGCGGCCTCTCGCCGCAGCAGAAGGCGGAGCGGATCGCGGCGATCAAGGCCGGGATCGCGGCGATCAAGGCCGAACTGCCCGACGGCGCGAGCGTGATCTTCGTGGGCGACGGCATCAACGATGCTCCAGCCCTCGCCTCGGCCGACGTGGGCATCGCGATGGGATCGGGGGCCGACGTGGCCCTCGAAACGGCCGACATCACGCTGCTCTCCGGCGGCCTCGCCACCGTGCCCCGCGCAGTCGATCTCGCCCGGGCCACCATGAAAAACGTCCGCCAGAACCTGCTGCTGGCGTTTCTCTACAACGTGCTGGCGTTGCCCGTGGCGGCAGGTGCGCTCTATCCCCTGCTCGGGCATGTGACGAGCCCGATGCTGGCAGCCGCGGCGATGAGCCTCTCGTCGCTGTCAGTGATCGCCAACTCGCTCCGGCTTCGCCGCCTCGATCTCAAGTGACGCGGGCATCATCAACGCCAAGCGGCACACCGTCCCCCGGCTTCCGCCGGGGGCT
>JBIIGJ010000144.1:0-7279 GCA_044236455.1 Pirellulales bacterium | reverse complement strand
AGAAGGTCTGCATCGAGACGGTGGAGCAGGGGAAGATGACGAAGGACCTGGCGATCCTGATCGGCCCCGCGCAGCCGCATCTCACCACGCAGGATTTCCTGGCCGCGATCGACGAGAATCTCAAGCGAGCGATGGCGGGGTAGTTTTCCCGCGATCGGGGGAAGCGGGGGCGGGTTCGTGATACATTCTTAGGGTGTCTCAGTCGCGTCTGGCTCTCAGGGCTTTCCCATGGACGTCGTCATTCTCTGCGGTGGACAGGGTGCGCGGATGCGCGAGGAGACGGAGTATCGCCCGAAGCCAATGGTCGAGGTGGGAGGCCGTCCGCTCCTCTGGCACATCATGCGGCTCTTCGGCCACCACGGGCTGCATCGCTTCGTGCTCTGCCTTGGCTACAAGGGGAGCATGATCAAGGACTACTTCCTCAACTACGAGGCGATGATGCAGGACTGCACCGTGGCTGTCGGGGGCCGCCGGCAGGTCTGGTATCACGGCAACCAGGAGCCGTTTGATTTCGAGGTGACCCTCTCCGACACGGGCGTGGAGACGAACACCGGTGGCCGCGTCAAACATATCGAGCCCTACGTGAAGGGCGACACGTTCCTGGTCACCTACGGCGACGGCCTCGCCGACGTCGACATCGACAAGCTCATCGCCTTCCATAAGTCGCACGGCAAGCTCGCCACGGTCACGACCGTGCAGCCCGTCTCGCGGTTCGGCATAACGATACTCGACGAGCACTCCCGCGTGACGAGCTTCTCCGAAAAGCCGAAGGTGGAGGGCTGGGTGAGCGCAGGATTCTTTGTCTTCGATCGGAGAATCTTCGACTACCTCGATGGCGGTGAGTCGCTGATCCTCGAGAAGGAGCCGTTGGAACGGCTGGCCGCGGAGGGGCAGTTGATGGCCTACCAGCACGACGGTTTCTTTTTCGCCGTCGACACCTATCGCGACTACCTGCAAGTGAACGAGCTCTGGCGAGAAGGCAGGGCTCCATGGAAGGTGTGGGGATGAGCGTCGCGGACGGCCTGCAAAGCCTGCGCGGCAAGCGGGTGTTTGTCACCGGCCACACCGGCTTCAAAGGCTCCTGGCTGCTCCTGCTGCTCGACCGGCTTGGCTGCCGCGTGACCGGCTATTCGCTCGAGCCCCCCACCACGCCGTCGCTCTTCGCGGCCGCCGGGCTTGAAGATCTCGTAGAAACCCACCACGAGGCCGACATCCGCGACGCGGCCCGTCTGGCCGACGCCGTGCGGCAGGCTGAGCCCGACGTGGTGCTGCACCTGGCTGCGCAGCCTCTGGTGCGACTGTCGCACCGTGAACCGCTCGACACGTTTTCGACCAACGTCGTCGGCACGGCGTCGCTGCTCGATGCGGTGCGCAAAGCGGGCAGACCCTGCGTGCTGATTTCCGTCACGAGCGACAAGTGCTACGAGCCGCATGCCGACGGCCGGCCGCACGACGAGGCTGACCGGCTCGGGGGCCATGATCCCTATAGCGCCAGCAAAGGGGCGGCCGAACTCGTGGCCGCCGCCTACCGCCGGAGCTTTTTCCCGCCCGGCCGTCTCGGCGAGCATGGCGTCCAGTTGGCGACCGTCCGCGCCGGCAACGTGATCGGCGGCGGCGACTGGGCGGCCGACCGGATCGTCACCGACATCGTGCGGCACCTCGCGGCCGGTGAGCCGGTGCCCGTGCGGAATCCTGCCGCCGTGCGGCCGTGGCAGCATGTGCTCGAGCCGCTCACCGGTTATCTGTCGCTCGCTGCCGCGATGCTCGCCAAGCCGGCGCCTGCTTGGTGCACCGGCTGGAATTTCGGGCCGGCGGCTGAAGACGACATCACGGTGCAGCAGCTCACCGAGATCTTCATCGACGCCTGGGGCGCCGGCCGCTGGGAAGATAGGCACGACTCGCGGGCCCCGATTGAAACGCACGTGCTCCGGCTGGCCATCGATCAATCGCTGGCCGCCCTGCCGTGGCGACCGCGGTTCTCCTCGCGGGAGGCGATCCAGCGGACGGCGGCGTGGTTTCGGGCGTTTGAAGCCGGTCCCGCGGCCGCCCGCCCGCTCTGCCTTGCCGACATCGAAGCCTATGAACAGGCTGCGGGAACAGACCGTATGGCCATGCCGGGAGCGAACGCATGAACGAGCGTCAGCAAAGCGAGGTTGGCGCTGGCCGCACGGCCGACACCGTCCGCGACGAAATCAGGTCGCTCGTGGCGGAATACTGCGGGCTCGCATTTCCAGACCGGCCCTTCCAGCCCGGTCAGGCGGTGCCGGTGGCGGGGAGGGTGTTCGACGCCCGCGAGGTGGAGCATCTGGTCGACAGTTCGCTCGACTTTTGGCTCACGACGGGACGATTCGCCGAGGAGTTCGAGAAGCGGTTCGCGGCCCGCGTGGGCACCCGGTGCGCGAGCCTCGTGAATTCAGGATCGAGCGCCAACCTCGTCGCGCTCACCGCGCTCACCTCCCACAAGCTGCTCGCCGAGCAACTCTCGCCCGACGACGAGGTGATCACCGTCGCCGCCGGCTTTCCGACGACGGTCAACCCGATCCTGCAGAACAATCTCGTGCCGGTGTTCGTCGACGTGGAGCATCCCGAGACGCGTGCCAGCTACAACATCGATGTGAACAGGTTGGAAGCGGCCCGTAGCGACAAGACGCGGGCGGTGATGCTCGCCCATACCCTTGGCAATCCGTTCGACTGTGCCGCGGTCGCCGATTTCTGTAAGCGTCACGACCTCTGGCTCGTGGAGGACTGCTGCGACGCGCTCGGCGCCGAGTTCGCGGGCCGGCATGTGGGCCAGTTCGGCGATCTGGCGACCTGCAGTTTCTATCCGGCCCACCACATGACGATGGGTGAGGGGGGCATCGTGTTCACCGATTCGCCCAAGCTTGAAAAACTCGTTGAGAGCTTTCGCGACTGGGGCCGCGACTGCTGGTGCGAGCCCGGCCACGACGACACCTGTGGCAAGCGGTTTGATTGGCAGCTGGGCGACCTGCCGCACGGCTACGACCATAAATACATCTACTCCCACATCGGCTACAACCTGAAGCTCACCGACATGCAGGCGGCGGTGGGCGTGGCACAACTGGACAAGCTCGACGGCTTTATTGCGGCGCGGCGGAAGAATTTTGCCAGGCTGCGGGCGGGCCTCGAGCCCTTGCAGGATGTGTTCGTGCTGCCCGAGCCCACGCCCGGCTCGAACCCGAGCTGGTTCGGGTTTCCGCTCTCGGTTCGCCCCACGGCAACGTTCACGCGGCGAGACCTCGTGCGGCATCTCGACGAAAAGAAGATCGGCACGCGTCAGCTCTTCGGCGGGAATCTGCTGCGGCAGCCGGCTTACCATGGCAAGCCGCAGCGGGTGGCAGGTGAACTCCCCGGCGCCGACTACATCATGCGGCACACGCTCTGGCTGGGCGTCTATCCGGGGCTCTCCGACGCCCACATCGATCATGTCGTCGATACGGTTTCCGCATTCGTGCGGGGCTAGCATGAGCACGATCATTGCCGCCGACATCGCCCGGTTGCTCGCCCGCACGCCGTCGCTCTGGGAGCCGCTTCGCGGGGCCAGCCTCTTCATCAGCGGCGGCACCGGGTTCTTTGGTGTCTGGCTGCTGGAGGCCATCCTGGCCGCCAACCGCGAGCGGTCGCTCGGCTGTCGCGTGGCGGTGCTTTCGCGTGATCCCGCCCGGTTTGCCGGCAAGGCTCCGCATCTCGCGGCCGACCCAGCCCTCTCCTTCGTCGAGGGCGACGTTCGCGGGTTTCGCTTTCCCGACGGCCCCATCACGCATGTGATTCACGCGGCGACAGAAGCGAGCGCGTCGCTCAATGCCGACGATCCGCAGGCGATGTTCAATGTCTGTGTGGAGGGCACCCGCCGGATGCTCGCGCTGGCGCAGGAGAAGCGATCCCAGCGGTTCTTGTTCACCAGTTCCGGCGCGGTCTACGGCCGGCAGCCTCCGGAGCTCGCGCATGTGCCGGAAGACTTTTGCGGCGGCCCCGATCCGCTCGATCTGCGAAGCGCCTACGCGGAGGGCAAGCGGGCGGCGGAATTGCTCTGTGCGATCGCGGCACGCTCCTCGGCCGCAGGCGGAGCCGGGCTCCACGTCTCGATCGCCCGCTGCTTTGCCTTTGTCGGCCCGCATCTGCCGCTCGACGTGCACTTCGCGATCGGCAACTTCATTCGCGATTGCGTTGCGGGCGGGCCGATCAGGATCGGCGGCGACGGCACTCCCTACCGCAGCTATCTCTACGCGGCCGATTTGGCCGAGTGGCTTTTCACGATCCTGCTGCATGGCGAGACTGGCCGGGCCTACAACGTCGGCAGCGAGGAGGCCGTCTCGATCCGTCAATTGGCCGATCGCGTGGCAGATGTCGCCGCCACCGTTTGGGCCGACCGCGGCCGGCCGGAGATCGTGATGGGGAAGCAGCCGGCGCCAGGGGTGGTGGCCGAGCGATATGTGCCCAATTGCAGCCGTGCCCGCACCGAACTCGGCCTTGCGCCGGCGACCTCGCTCGACGACGCGATCCGCCGGACGATGCTGGCGGCCCGCGCTCGTGACCCGTGAAAGTTTGCTCGATCCCGAAAGGCAGGAAGCCCGGAGCGGAAGCGACGGGACTCGATAGGATTTCCATATGAATTCCGTCGCCCACAGCACCAACGACGCCACAGCGAGGCCCGCGTTCCCAGCACCGTGGTTTTGGGCCGGGCTGGCGTTCGTGGCGACGGCGTTCGGCCTGCTCGAACTGCTCGACCCCTATTTCTTCTGCCAGGACGACGCGCTGTCCCATGAACTGCCCTATGTGCTGCTCAACTGCCGGGGGATCTGGCAGGGGCTGATGCCGGAATACAATCCCTACGTCTTTCTCGGCTCACCGACGCCGATGATCAGCGGCACCTATCCGCCGATGTATCTGGCCTACGGAATCGCCCGTCACCTGCTGGGCGACGAGTATGCGACCTTCGACGTATTGGCTGGAATCCACCTGCTCGCCGGCTACTGCCTCGGGTTTCTCGTGGCGCGGCGGCTGGGCATCGGGCCGGTGCTGGCGGCGCTTGCCAGCCTGACATTCGTGCTCTCCGGGCCGGTGCTCGTGATGGCGCGATCCTGGCATGCGTTCAGCGTGCTGGCGGCGTTCATTCCACTCTTTGCCTTGTTCGTGGACCAACTGCGAACAGGTCCGGTGACCTGGCGGTGGCCGGTGGCCCTTGGTCTGGCTCTGGGGGCGTATTACCACTCGGGATTTCCGCAGCTCTTCGTGCTGGGCTCTGGCCTCATGCTCGTGCATGCGGCGGCCCTCGTGGCGGTGGGCGCGGTGCCCTGGCGGCGGCTCCGGTGGCTCGCGCCGGCGCTGGCCTTCGGTGCGGCTCTGTCCGTCCCCGTCTTCTACCAGCAGTGGCGGCTGTCGCGTGAGATCTCGATCAACGATCCCGGTGGCGGCGACGGCGTCGGTGGCAATCTGCTCTCGATGCTGCTGCCGTATCCGATTGTGCAGGGTAGTCTGCCGAACGCCTGGGGAAACCTGAATCTCGAGTGGGGCGGACATTTTTACTATTTCGGCACCGTCCTGCTGATCGCATTCCTCGCGGCGGTCGCGTCGCTTGCGTGGCGGCGCATCGGTGGCCGCTCGCACATGGCCACCGCCGGTGATTCGTCGCGGCTGCAGTTGGCGCTGGTGATTCCGGCGGTAGTGGCCTTCCTGCTGTCGCTGGGCCAATCGGGCGGACTGTGGTGGCTGATGGGACTGTTGCCAGTTGGGCTTCGCAACAACCCGTTCCGAGCGGTGCCGTGGTTTGTGTTCTTCGCCTGTCTGGTGGGGGCGAGATACCTCGAAGATTTTATCGCGTCGCGGAAAGCCGTCGCCGGCCAGGCCGTGGAGGAGCGACGGTCACGGCTGCTATTCGGCATCGCCGGCATCGGCCTCGTGCTCGTCGCCCTGCACCTCACCCGCGTCGGCATCGCGTTCTACACCTACGGTTTCCGGCCTTATCCGCAACTGCCGGCGGAGCTTGCAAAGGTGGTGGGCCCAGACGAGGGCGGCCGGCAGCAACGGATCATGTCGTTCGGGGCGATGCGATCGACCGATCCCTCGTATCCGCTGGCCCTCCCGCACAACCTGCCGTGCGAGTATGAGGCGCCTGCTTTCTACGGCTATGACGCGCTCGTGCAGCGATTTGGCCGCTACAACGCGTGTTTGGAACGGGTGCTCACACAGCCGCAGGCCACGCTCGCGGCTTACGGCGTCCGTTGGCTGCTCGTGCACCGGACGGCCTGGGGCGGCTGGGAGCCGGAGACCCCGAATCGCTTCGAGCGGGTCTACCCTTTCGTGGGGCTTCTCAACACGCTGGTCGACAACCAGCAGTTAAGCCTGCAGGAAATCGACGACTACCTGAAGGTGATCGAGATTCCCGACGTGTCCCCGCTGGCCTTCGATACTGCCCGGCCCACGGAGCCGCTTCCGTTGCACATGAGCGTGGCGGGGCTTGGCATTGATCTGGAGCCGGCGGCTGCCGCGCGGAACATCGTGGCGAATTTCCTCCTGTATCCAGACATCGTGGCGACGGCAGACGGCGAGCCGGTGGCGGTGACGGAGGATGAATGGCAGCGGATCGTCGTGGCCGCGCCGGCCGGTGCCCGGCAGATCCGCATCCGCTATGCGCCGCCGCGGGCCACGGGCATCACGAGCGCCTTGATCCTGTCGCTTGTGGGTGTCGCGGCGACGCTCGCCTGCCGCAGGAACTCAGTCTGAGCCCGTTGAGCAGCCCGCCCCGATCAAAGCCGCTCCGGTCAGGCGGCGGGCGCACTCGGCCGGCGGAAATGGCTTTTCCCACGTGATTGGTTATTCTTTTGGGGGGTCGCATGTCGTCATCCTCTCTTATGCCACAGGCTTCTCAGATGGAAGCACTTTCCAATCAGGCAAACGCAGGCGCGGGGCATGCATCGCGGCCTGAGTTGGCGACGTGGCACGGTGGCCGCCTCCGCCACGGCGGCCACGTGGGCCTCGTGCTCCCCTGCTACAACGAGGAAGGGAATGTCGACGAGCTCTACGAGCGGCTCGTGAAGGTGTTCGAGGGCCTGCCCGACTACACGTTCGAGATGCTCTTCATCGACAATGCATCGACTGACGGCACGGCGGCGAAGATCAGGGCGATCGTTGCCCGTGATCCGCGGGTGAAGCTGATCGTCAACGCGAGGAACTTTGGTCACATTCGCTCGCCGTTTCACGCGTTGATGGAGTCGGCCGGCGACTGCGTGATCGCGATGTGCACCGATCTGCAGGACCCGCC
>JBIIGJ010000165.1:0-6038 GCA_044236455.1 Pirellulales bacterium | reverse complement strand
GGCGGCGGCGACGAGCCGGGATTCAAGCCGATCACGAAGGCCCTCCACGCGGTGAGCTCCCTGCTCGCGATCCGCGACCGCCAGTTCCAACGCTCGGGCGAATCCCGCCGCCAGTGGCACCGCTTCGGTCCCGCCCCGCAGGCCATGCTCCTGGGTGCCGGCCTGCACGGGCTCCAGTGGCACGCCGCCCCGGATCAGGACTCCGCCGATGCCGCGGGGACCGCCGAACTTGTGCGGCGCGAGTGCCAGCGTGGCGGCCGGCAGGTCGTGAACGGCGATCGGCTGAAAACCGGCAGCCTGTGTGGCGTCGATGTGGACGAGGATGTCACTCCTGTCACCGACGAGCGGTGGCAGGTCTTCGATCGAACCCGTCTGGCCGCAGACGAGCGTGAGCGACACGATCCGCGGTCTGTCCGGATGCGGTTCGGAGACGGCAGCCGCCACCGCGGCCGAGGCGGCGCCGCTGGCGGCATCCAACGCCAGTTCGTGAAGTTCCCAGCCCCAGCGACCGACAACCAGGGCCGCATTCACGACGCTCGGATGATCGCGCCGCGAAAAAAACACCTCGCCCGTGCCGCCCGCGGCACCAGCCATGCCGAGGATCGCGAGGTGATTGGCCTCGCTGGCCCCGGACGTGAAGACCAGCCTGTCACGGTGAAGACCGGTACTGCTGCCGCCGAGTGCCGCCACGATGCGGTCGCGGGCGTCTTCGAGCACCCGCCGCGCCACCCGGCCGGCAGCGTGCTGGCTGGAGGGATTGGCATGGGCAATCGCCTGGGCCTCGACGATGGCCGCCGCCACCTCCGGGTGCAGCGGCGTGGCGGCGGCGTGATCGAGATAGATGGGAGCGGGCGCAGGCATCCCCCCAGTGTACGGTCGCCGATTACGGCCGGACGAGGGTGGCGGTCAACTCGTCGATCTCGGCGGCCAGACCCGGATCACTGGCCCGCCGTGCCTCCGTGACGCGGATACCGTGCAGCACCGTCGTATGGTCGCGGCCGCCAAACGCGGTGCCGATCGCCTGCAGGCTCGCGGGCGTCAGCCGCCGCGCCAGATACATCGCCATGCCGCGGGCCTGCGACACTTGCCGGCAGCGGGAGGGGCCGACCAGATCGGCCGCTGACAGTCCATGACTCCGCGCGGTGGCACCGATGACGCGGCGGAGGGAAATCGCCCGCGGACCGCTTTCAGCAGGGATTCCGCCCTGGCGCCGTGTCGTGCCGACGGGCGGCATCGACACCACCAAGCCTCCCGAGAGACGCGATGCCAGCGACGGTTCCAGACTCGTGCAGGCGATGGGGTGGATCCGCAGCGTGGTGACAAAGACCGTGCCGGCGGCGGTCGCGGCGTCGAACAGGTGGGCGAGCGCCCGCTGAGCATCCCAGGCAGTGATCTGCTCGACGGCGTCGATGATGATCAGCCGCGACGACACAAAGCGTTCATGCAGCCTGTCGATCGTGTTGTGAGACAACGCCGAGACGAGTTCACGGTCCAAGGACCGCCCGTCCCACATGACCACGGCCTTCTGCGTCCGTTTGGCCGCCCCATCGCGGCTGTGCTGCATGAACCATTCGGCCAACAGCCGGGACTTTCCCGAGTCCGCCGGCCCCACGAGCACCACCGGGTTGTAGCCGGCAGCAAAACCTGGAGCGGCGTCGATCTCAAGCCCGGCAGCGACGGCCGACAGGGCATGATGCACGAGCCGGTGCGACACCGGTGGACGAGCCGGTGCGAGTGGCGGATGGGTTGCGGCGACGGCAGACATGGGGAACGTCCCGGTGGGGAACGCGGCCTCCATGCCGACAGAAAAACGAACTGAAAACCCCAACGCGATCCGCTGGATCGACCGTCAAGCTATCGCGTTCCGGCGTGCCAAAAAAGGGCACCCCGAAAAAGCCCCGAATGAAAACCCGGATCAAAGACCTGGTGGCACGCACGTGAGACAGGTGCCTGTTGGAACCGTGTCAGTTCAGACTCCAAAAGAACGCCAGCGGCCGGCCGACATTTTCAGACACAGGGAACCGGCCGCCAATCAGCTACGAACCAGCCGCCGCTCCACAGCCAAACAGCACTCGAACCACTTCGTTGTGCTCACTGCCCCAACCGTCTTCCCACATGCATCCAACAGGGAACCACCGAGTTTTCCACATCCGCGCCGGCTTCCAGGCCGTGCATCAAAACCTCTCCCGCTCGGCCAAAAAGGCTTTTTCAGACGGTGGGCCGTCCCGCGACACTCCGCGTCCTGTTGAGCTAGAGCGTCTTCTCTTCCTCCTTCTCCTCCTCCCTTCTTTCTTGCTGATCCTTTGAAATGAAACCATAAAAAGAATACCGGAAGATCCCCGGAAGCCTCGGTCAAAAACCGTCCCCGCAGGGGCATGCCAGACGGCCCCGCGTCGGGTACACTGACGGTCTTCAAACCCGTGCCAACACCGGGCCGCGGCCGTCCTTTCGACGGGAGCGTGGTCGGTCTAGGTCGGTGGAAAGGACAGTCGTTTTTCGATGAAAGTGCGTCTGACCCGCGAGCCGCTGCTCGCCGCCTTGCAGAGTGCGTCGGCCGTGGTGCCGGCCCGGTCTCCCAAGCCCGTGCTCTCGAACGTCAAGCTGGAAGTGCAGGGAGCATCCGCCGTGCTCTCGGCGACCGATCTCGAGGTGGGCATCCGCATCGAACTGGAAAGCGTCGAGGCAGGCGCGGCCGGGGCCGTGCTGCTGCCGAGCGGCCGCCTGATGGCGATCGTGCGGGAGAGTCAGCTGGGTACGGTCTTCGACATTCACTCCGATGGCACGGCCGCTGTCGTCAAGGCACCCCGCAGTGAGTTCCGTCTGCCGGCGGAGGATCCGCTCGAATTTCCCTCGGTCGCCACCTTTCCGGCGGAGCCCTGCTTCGAACTCACTCCGCCGTTGGTACGGGAGTTGGTCAGGCGCACGGTGTTTGCCACCGACAACGAATCGAGCCGGTATGCCCTGGGGGGCGTGCTGCTGGAACTCTCCGCGCAGGCGGCGCCGGCGAGCGTGATCGCCGTGGGCACCGACGGTCGACGGCTCGCCAAGATGGAGGGGCCGGCCGCGGCCAAGGACGGTGCTCCCGCTGCTGCGCAGCCGATCGTGCCGGCCCGGGCGATGCAGCTCATCGAGCGGTGTCTGGGAGATGCCAGCGTGCCGGTGCACGTAGCGGTACGTGCGAGCGACATTCTCGTGAAAACGGGACCGACGACGATTTCGGCGCGGCTGGTGGATGGCCGGTTTCCCCGCTGGCGGGACGTGTTTCCCGATCGGCCCGATGCGGCGCGGGTGAAGATCGTGGCGGGGCCGCTGTTGGCGGCGGTCCGGCAGGCAGCGATCGTGACGAGCGAGCAGTCAAAGGGGGTCGATTTTTCCTTCGAACCTGGGCAATTGGTGCTGTCGGGCCGGTCGGCCGAGAGCGGGGAAAGCCGCATCGAACTGCCGATTGAACATGCCGGGACGACGGTGAAGATCAAGCTCGATCCACGGTTCATGAGTGAATTCCTCCGGGTGCTCGACGGCGCGGTCACCGTGACGGTGGAACTCACCGATGCCCAGAGTGCCTGCGTCTGCCGCACGGACGATGGCTACGGCTATGTGATCATGCCGTTGGCGGCCGACTAGTCGTGCTGATCTGTTTTTTCTTTTACGCGCAGATCGTTTCACCATGATTCCCAGCCACAAACCATCCGCGGTCCCTGGACCCCGCACGATCGGCAGCGTCATGTCGCGGCTGCTCGCCCGCACGGGCTACGACCGCGAACAGGGTTGCGATGGGCTCGCGGCCGTCTGGCAGCAGGTGGCACCGGCCAGCTTGCAGGGCAGTTCCCAGGCGGGGCTCGTGCGGCGGGGCGTGCTCGAGGTGTTCGTGAGTCACTCGGCGCTGGTGCAGGAGATGGGCTTCCACAAGCGGGAGGTCTTGGCCCGGCTCGGCCAACTTGTTCCCGGGGAAGGGATCACCGATATCCGCTGCCGGGTGATGGTTGGAGCTGGTCAGGACACCGCCGGCTGATCGCAGGTTTCCGAATCGCAGGGTAATGCAGTTTTCTCTGGGAGATTTCCGCCATGGCCGACGAATCACAGCAGGCAGAGTACACGTCTGCAGACTTGAAGCATCTCTCCGACCGGGAGCATGTCCGCGAACGCTTTGGCATGTACATCGGCGACAACACGGCCCGTGGTCTGCATCATCTCGTCTACGAGGTGGTCGATAACTCGATCGACGAGTGCATGGCAGGCCACGCCAAGCACGTGAGCGTGACCGTGAACGTCGACGGCAGCGTGACCGTCGAGGACGACGGCCGTGGTATCCCGACCGATCGCCATCCACAGCTGTCCGAGGAAATGGACCGCGATGTATCCACGCTCGAGGGCGTGATGACGGTGCTCAAGTTCGGCGGCAAGTTCGAGAAGGGTGCCTACCAGACCTCCGGCGGTCTCCACGGCGTGGGCGTCACCGTGGTCAACTTTCTTTCCGAATGGTGCGAGGTCGAGGTTTCCCGTGAGGGACATGTCTGGCAACAGGAATATCAGCGTGGTGAGCCGACCGGGCCCGTGCGGAAAATGGGCACGACCACCCGCACCGGCACGAAGACGACCTTCAAGCCCGATCCGCAGATTTTCCCGCAGACGAAGTTTTCCTGGGACGTGCTCGCCCGCCGCCTGCAAGAACTGGCGTTTCTGAATTCGGGCGTGCGGATCACCTTCACTGACGCCGTCAGCGGCCAAAAAGAAGAGTATTACTACGAGCGGGGCGTGGTGGAATTCATCGAGTGGCTGAACCGTTCGAGCGATGCGATCCACTCCGACGTCATCTCCATCCGGGGCGAGGCCGAGGGCGTGTCGTGGGATATCGCGCTGCAGTACACGACCGAATACACGGAGAACGTGCACAGCTATGTCAACAACATCACGACCACCGAAGGCGGCACGCACGTCTCCGGCTTCCGCTCGGCGCTCACCCGCACGCTCAATGCCTATGGCAAGAAGAGCGGCATTTACAAGGATCTCGTGCCTACCGGCGAGGACGTCCGCGAGGGGCTCACGACGGTGATCAGCGTGCGGGTCCCCCATCCGCAGTTTGAAGGACAGACCAAGACGAAGCTCGGCAACGGCGAGGTGGAAGGGATCATCAATTCGGCGGTCGGAGACTTCCTCAGCAAATACCTCGAGGAGAATCCGAAGAGCGCCAAGGCGATCGTGCAGAAGGGTGTGCTCGCAGCCGAGGCGCGGACGGCGGCGCTCAAGGCGAAGGCGCTGTTGCGGGAGCGGAAGGGGGCTCTGTCCGGCGGCGGTCTGCCCGGCAAACTCCGCGACTGCACCAGCCGCGACGTGGAAAAGTGCGAGATTTACCTGGTGGAGGGTGATTCGGCCGGCGGATCGGCCGAGGGTGGCCGGCGTCGGGAATACCAGGCGATCCTGCCCCTCCGCGGCAAGATCATCAACGCCTACAAGAGCCGCGACGACAAGGTGCTCGCCAACGAGGAAGTGCGGAGTGTGATCTCGGCGATTGGTGCCGGCATTGGAGTCGACGCAGACCTCGGCAAACGCCGGTATGACAAGGTCGTGATCATGACCGACGCCGACGTCGACGGCTCCCACATTCGCACGCTCCTGCTGACATTTTTCTATCGCCAGATGTACCAGCTCGTGGCCGCCGGCCACGTCTACGTCGCCCAGCCGCCGCTGTTCCGTGTGCGGACAAAGAAGCAGACGTATTACGTGCAGACCGAGGAGGAGATGAAGACGCAATTGCTCGACCAAGGTCTCGGCGAGGGTGTCTTCATGCCGGGAGACGGCCGGGAGATCGCCGGCGAGGAGATGCAGAAGCTCTGCCGGACGCTCTCCGGGCTCGAAGATGCGCTCGTGGCACTGGAAAAGCGCGGCATCAGCCTGCGCGACCATATTGCCAGGCGGGATGCGGCCAGCGGCAAGCTGCCGATGTACCACGTCTACTATGGCGTCGAGGAGCACTGGTTCAACAGCCGCGATCAGCTGGAAGCCTTCGTGAAGACGAAGGAGAAGGCGGCGGGCGGCGA
>JBIIGJ010000109.1:0-10360 GCA_044236455.1 Pirellulales bacterium | reverse complement strand
GGCGGGATGCGGCCAGCGGCAAGCTGCCGATGTACCACGTCTACTATGGCGTCGAGGAGCACTGGTTCAACAGCCGCGATCAGCTGGAAGCCTTCGTGAAGACGAAGGAGAAGGCGGCGGGCGGCGAGTTGGCCGTGGGTCGGGCTGAATCGCTGGAAGCGGGCTCCGCGGAGGAACTGACCGACGCCACGCCTGGCACGGCGGCCGACACCGGCGACGACCAGCTCGTGGTGGTCGACCTGCACGAGGTGCGAAGCATCAATGCAGGGCTCAAAGAACTCGAGGCGATGGGCTTTGGCACCGAAGCGCTCCTGCCCCAGGACCGCACGGGCTCCGAAGATCCGCGGTATACGCTCCGTCGCGGTGACAGCGAGATTGGCCTCGAGGACCTGCGGAGCCTCCTGTCGGCCGTGCGGCGGGCGGGCGAAAAGGGCCTGTCGATCACGCGGTTCAAGGGACTCGGCGAGATGAATGCCGAGGAGTTGCGGGATACGACACTCGACCCGGCCAATCGCACGCTCTTGCGGGTGACCATGAACGATGCCGCCGCAGCCGACGACCTGTTCCGCGTGCTGATGGGAGAAAAGGTGGAGCCCCGCCGCGACTTCATCGAGCGGCACGCGCTCGACGTGAAGCACCTCGACGTCTGACAAGCCGGCATTGCCCTCCTTCATGCCGGGCTTTTCCCCCGGCTGGCGTTGGGGGCAAAGCGACAGCATGTGCCCTGGATGGTCCGCTCCTCACCGCCGGAGACCGCATGTCCCTTCCGCGATTTTCCTTTGGCGTCGGCGACCGTTTCGCCCATCAGGCCGAGGCCCAACTGGCGGCGTTCGAGCGGCTTGCCGTCGAGGGGGTGGTCGTCGCCCCCGTCTGGAACAAGTCGAACCGGGAGCACAGTTTCATTGGCAGCGATCCGGCGAGCGTGCGGGCGGCGGCCGCGGCTGCCGTGGCAGCGCGGCGCTGGCCCCATCCCTGGTTCGTCGATGCCGACCACATCCGGCTGGAGACGGTGGACCGATTCCTGGAGTCGAGCGACTTCTTCACGATCGACGTCGCCGACAGCATCGGCTCGCTGGCCAGTGACGCCGACGTAGCGGCCTTCGTGGCCCGCCACGCCGAACTGGTGGGACGGCTGACGATCCCTGGCTGTCAGGAGCCGATCCACCTCGACACGACGAGTCTCGGGGCGATCGCCCGGCAGTATCTGCGGGCCTGCCGCGAGGCGGGCGAGATCTACCGTCACATCCAGGCGAAACGGGGCGGCCGGCCATTCGTCACCGAAGTGAGCATGGACGAAACCGACCTGCCGCAGACGCCGCCGCAGTTGCTCGTGATTCTGGCCCTGCTGGCGGACGAAGGGGTTCCCCTGGAGACGGTCGCGCCCAAGTTCACCGGCCGGTTCAACAAGGGGGTCGACTACGTGGGCGACCTCGCGAAATTCGAGCGGGAGTTTGCCGACGACATCGCGGTGCTCGCCTTCGCGGCGGAACAGTATGGCCTCCCCCAAACAGTAAAACTGTCGGTGCACTCAGGCAGCGACAAGTTTTCGCTCTATCCCGTGATCCGACGGGTGCTCGCGGCCACGGGTGCCGGCGTGCATCTGAAGACGGCCGGCACGACCTGGCTGGAGGAACTGATCGGCCTGGCGGAGGCTGGCGGCGACGGATTGGCCTTGGCCCAGGAGATCTATGCCTACGCCCTCGACCACGTGGACGAACTCTGCGGGCCCTACGCGACCGTGATCGACATCGACCGCTTGCGGCTGCCAGCGGCCGCCAGCGTCAACGGTTGGAGCGGGCCCAGGCTCGCCGCCGCCATCCGGCACGTGCCGACGAACCCCGATTTCAATGCCAACATCCGCCAGCTGTTGCATGTGTCGTTCAAGGTGGCGGCGAAGCAGGGTTCGCGGTACACCGACCTGCTCGATGCCAACCGTGACATCGTGGCCCGGCAGGTGACGGAGAACATTTTCGATCGCCACCTCCGCCCACTCTTTCTGGGCTGAACGGCATGCAGGCATGACAATCATGAAATCTGCGATCACGATCAGCCTGGTGCCCGAGGCCCGACAGGGGCCCTTCGTGTTTCACACCACCGTGGCGGGGGAAGGCCTCGCAGACGCCTGCCGCACCGCGGCCGAACTCGGCTTCGACGCCGTGGAAATCTTTCCGGAGTCGGCCGAGGCCTTTCCTGTGACAATGCTCAAGCGGTTGCTCGCGGAGCATGGCCTGGCGCTGGCGGCCGTTGGCACCGGGGCCGGCTGGGTCAAGCACAAGCTGCATCTTTGCCATGCCGACGCCGCCATGCGGGCGCAGGCACGAGAGTTTATTGCAAAGATCATCGACGTGGCCGGTGCGTGTGGCGCGCCGGCAATCATCGGCTCGATGCAGGGCAGGTGCGAGGGGGATGTGTCGCGAGACGAGGCCGGCGATCACCTCGCCGCGGCCCTCCACGTCCTCGGGGCCCGGGCCGCCACGCAGGGGCAGGTGCTGCTCTATGAACCGCTCAACCGCTACGAGACGAACCTCTTCAACCGGCAGGGGGACGCCGCGGCGTGGCTTGCGTGGCGGGGGCTTTCGCATGTGCGGCTGCTCTGCGACCTCTTTCACATGAATATCGAGGAGGCGGACGTGGTCGCCGCCCTCGTGGCCGCCGGCAGGCGGGTGGGGCATGTCCACTGGGCCGATTCCAACCGGCGGGCGATGGGCCTGGGCCACACCGCCAGCGGGCCGATCGTTGCCGCGCTCCGCGGGATCGACTACCAGGGCTTTCTGTCGGCGGAGGTGTTGCC
Organism: Pirellulales bacterium; assembly: GCA_044236455.1. Lineage (GTDB taxonomy): Bacteria > Planctomycetota > Planctomycetia > Pirellulales > UBA1268 > CAMCQY01. The sequence continues at coordinate 7,569 of JBIIGJ010000109.1, read as the reverse complement.
GCTGCCCACGGCCCTGGACGCCGCCCGGCAGACGATCGCCAGCCTCCGCCCGTACACCACGTCCGACTGAAAGCCGTACCGTCCTGCGACAGGAAAAGACAAAATGCTGAACACCCCCCTGCTCCATCCCGACATCCTGCGGATTCTCGCCCAGGCCGGGCACCATTCGAAGGTGCTCATCGCCGACGGCAACTATCCAGCCGCCAACAAGCGGGGGCCGCGGGCGGAACTCGTCTCGCTCCAGCTCATGCCGGGCGTGCCGACGGTCGCGCAGGTGCTCGAGGCGATCCTCGGCACCGTGCAGATCGACGAGGTGCACACGATGGGGATCGACCGCACCGATTCGTATGCCGCCGCGACGCCCGGCGACCCGCCGGTCTGGGATGAGTACCGACGGATCCTGGCCGCTGCGAAGAGTGCCTGCACGCTTGAGCCGATCGTGAAGTGGGATTTCTACGAGGCGGTCGCCTCGGCCGACCACGTGCTCACGATCCAGACGGCCGACCGGCAGCCGTGGGCCAATCTGTTGCTGTCCGTGGGCTGCCGCACCTTTTCATGATGCATGAACTCATGCCGCCGAAAGGAAGCAGGTAAACCGATGAAAACCCGCAGGCTGGGCACCACCGGACTCGAGGTGCCCTTCCTCGCCTTCGGCGCCTCGTCGCTGGGCCAGGAATTCCGCTCGGTCACGCTCGACGAGGCGGTGGAGAGCGTGCGCGTGGCGCTGGACTGCGGCATGACCCTCATCGACACGAGCCCCTTCTACGGCCGGGGCATGAGCGAGGTCCTCCTCGGCGTGGCGCTGCGGAACGTCCCGCGGAGCAACTATCTCCTCTGCACGAAGCTTGGCCGCTACGACCTGCCGCACTTCGACTTCTCGGCCCGCCGGGTGGCCGAGAGCGTGGACGTGTCGCTGCACCGTCTGGGCACCGACCACCTCGATATCATCCTCTGCCACGACGTCGAGTTCGTGCCGATGCAACAGATCGTCGACGAAACGCTGCCCGCCCTGCGGAAGATTCAGCAGGCGGGCAAGGTGCGGTGCATCGGCTTCAGCGGCTATCCCCAGAAGATTTTTCCTTTCATCTGCGACCAGGCTCCCGTCGATTGCGTGCTCAACTACAACCAGTACACGTTGCAAAACACCCGGTTCGCCGACGAGACGATTCCGTACCTGAAAGCACGGGGGATCGGCGTCATGAACGCCGGCCCGTTCAGCGCCCGGCTGCTCACCGACGCGCCGCTGCCAGAGTGGCTCAAGGAGCCGGAGAAGGTCAAGGCGGCAGCCCGCCAGGCGGCGGAGTGTTGCCGGGCCCGCGGCACGCCGATCGCAAAGCTGGCGCTGCAGTTTGCGCTCTCCAATCCCGACATCGCCACCACGGTGGCCGGCAGCGCCAATCCGAACAACATCCGCGACTGGGCCACGTGGGCCGCCGAGCCGCTCGACACGGAACTGCTCGCCGAGGTGCAGGCGATCTTCGCCCCGGTGAAAAACATCGGCCACACCGAGGGCCTGCCGGAAAACAATTGACCACACGAAAAACGATGTCTGACCAGTTCCAAGGGAGATCGGAAATCTCCCGATGCTGAGGAGCCGGTCGGAGGCACGCGCAGGAGCCGGTGAATTCTGCGACTCACGAGCGATTCCCGATTCGTCCACGAGCCTCCCGTAGCAGCATCCGCCGGCGACGAGCATGCCGCAGCCGGCGAACCAATGCGGGTAAAAAGTCCCTTCCTGCAGCGACAACGGTCGCTTCGTAAGCCACGATGCACATCGACTCCCACCAGCACTTCTGGAGCTACTCGGCTCCAGCGTACCCGTGGATCGGGGCCGGCATGGGGCGGCTGGCCCGCGACTATCTGCCCACGGATCTGGCGGCTCTGGCTGCAGCGGCTGGTATCGGTGGCACGGTCGCCGTGCAGGCCCGGCAGACGCTCGAAGAGACCCGCTGGCTGCTGGAGTTGGCCGACCGCCATCCGCTCATCCGCGGCGTGGTTGGCTGGGTCGATCTGCGGAGCCCGGCTGTTGCCGACCAGCTCGCCGCGTTCGTGGCACGGGAAAAATTCGTGGGCGTGCGGCATGTCGTGCAGGACGAGCCTGATCCCCAGTTTCTGCTGGGCGAGGAGTTCATCCGCGGACTCAAGCAGCTGCGCCCGTTTGGCCTCACCTACGATCTGCTGCTCACTCCGCAGCAACTGCCGGCAGCTGTGGAGCTGGTGGCGAGCCTGCCCGAGCAGCCGTTCGTGCTCGACCACCTGGCCAAGCCGCGGGTCGCGACATGGACGCAGGCCGTCGACAGGGACAGCTGGCGGCGTGACATGGAGGCACTGGCCAACCATAAAAACGTCTGCTGCAAGCTGTCGGGGCTCGTGACGGAGGCGGCCTGGCGGCAATGGAGGCGGGCCGATTTCACGCCCTATCTCGACGTCGCCCTGGCGGCGTTCGGTCCTGAGCGGCTCATGTTCGGAAGCGACTGGCCGGTCTGCCTGCTCTCCGGCGACTATGCCGAGGTGGCGGGCGTCGTTCAGGATAGCGTGGCTCAGCTGTCGGCCGCCGAACAGGAAGCGATCTGGGGTGGCGCCGCCACCCGGTTCTATGGACTGGATACGAAGGAGTGAGGCAGATGCAGGCGTTGCTCTTGGAACAGCCCAGGGAGTTTCGGTTCATCGACACGCCGGAGCCGGCCTCGCCGCAGGCTGGCGAGGCGGTCGTCCGCGTCCATGCGGTGGGCATCTGCGGCACCGACTATGGTGGCTACCTCGGCAAGATGCCCTTCTTCAGCTACCCGCGGATCCCCGGGCACGAACTGGGGGTCGAGGTGGTGGCGGTCGGCCCGGGCGTCACGAACGTCAAGCCCGGCGACCGTTGCTGCGTCGAGCCCTACATCAACTGCCAGCAGTGCTCTTCCTGCACGCGGGGGCTGACCAACTGCTGCGAACACCACCAGACGCTGGGTGTGCACTGTGACGGAGGCCTGCGGCCGCTGTTCACGGTGCCTGCCCGAAAGCTGCATGCCTCGCCAAAGCTCTCCCATGCACAAAACGCGCTGGTGGAGACGCTCGCCATCGGCTGCCACGCGATCGACCGCGGCGCTCCACAGCCGGGGGAGACGGTGCTTGTCATCGGCGCCGGGCCGATCGGCCTGTCGGCGCTTGAGTTCGCGAAGCTGTCGGGGGCGAGGGTGATCGTGATGGACATGGCGGAGAGCCGCCTGGCCTTCGTCCGTGAAAAAATGGGCGTGGCCGACACGCTCGTCGCCACGGGTGATGCCTCCGACGAGCAGGCCATCGCGGGGCTCACAGGCGGCAGGATGTGCGACGTCGTCGTCGACGCGACCGGCAGCGCCGTGAGCATGGCGAACAGCCTGAAGCTCTGCAGCTTCGGGGGCAGGCTCGTTTACGTGGGGATCACGCAGAGCGATCTCGTCTTGCCACATGCCCCGGTCATGCATCGCCGGGAGTTGACGATCCTCGCCAGCCGCAATGCCCTCTCCCGCGACTTTGCCAGGATCATCGGGCTCATCGAGACTGGGAAAATCGACACCGGGCCGTGGATCACCCACCGGGTGCCGTTCGCCGATACGATTCGCCAGTTTCCGCGGCTGCTCGAACCGGCAAGCGCGGTGATCAAGGCCGTCATCGAGATTCGAGAGTGACGATCGTCACGTCGGTGACCTCGAGTTTGGCGAAGCAGTTGCTCGTGGCGCACCGCAGCGTGAAGACATCCCCTGGGCGGATAGGCTCGCCGCGGGGGAACTGGAAATAGTTGCCTCGCTCCCGTGCGGCAGCCAGAGCCTCTGAGAGCAGCGGGCCGATGATGGCCCACTCCTGTTCGGGAAGCGGCTCGCCGGCGCGGACGGTGTCGATCTCGGCAAAGGGCCGCGGATCGCGATGGAGCCCCGAGATGGGGGCGAAGTCGCTCGTGTAGGCCGCGTCGACGGGATACCACACGGGCGTGCCGGCGGGCAGCCCTGCAAGGGCTTGCCGCGTCTCCTCGGACAGGCTGTCGTCGTCCAGCGGCGTCTGGGCCAGCATCAGATCGCCAGAGTCGTTCGTGCGGATGCGCATCCCTCTGCCCAGTGCGATGCGACTGCTGGCGATGCTCACATAGGCCTCGCCGGTCTGGATGCCGTCACCGGCCAGATCCTGGACGAGTTCGCGGGTCTGGAGCACCCAGCGCAGGCCCACGGTGGTGACGGCCGTGAGCGTGAGGTCGCATGAGGCGTGGCTGGCCGGCTCGAGGTCGACGAACTGCTCGCGCTCGCCACCGGGAAACTCCGCCCGCACCAGCCATCGGCCCGGCGACACTCTTGGGAACGTAAAGCGGCCGCCGGCGTCGGTCCGCACGACGGCTGGCACCGCCGCGGCGGCAGCCTGACCGGGAGTGTCGTACCAGTCGTCGATGCGGACGATTGAATCCGCCGCCGGTGAACCGTCGGGCTTCTGCACGCGGCCGGAGAGCCGGGCCGCCTCGGCGTCGGCGAGTGGCCGCACCACATAGCGGCGGACCTGCACGGCAGTGCCTGGCGCGGCCTCGTCGAAGCGGATCGTGTCGCTCGTGAGCCGGCATCCGGGGGCCGTGATCCGGATGGCAACCTCCGGTCCCCGCGTCCGGTCACAGGGGACGAGGACGAGCCCGGAGGCCGGCAGGGGGTACTCAGCGCACGACTCCGCCAGATCGGGCACGCGGGCGGCGACGAATGCCTGACCGGGAGCGTTGCCGGTTGCATCTGCGCCAACCAAGCAGTCTGACCCGGCCAGCAACCGCACGTCGTCGGGCACCAGGCCGTCCGGCAGGGTGACCTGGGCGACGAGGTAGTTGGCCTGCCGCGAGTCGTCTGCTGCCGATGGCGCAAGCAGGGTGCTGAGGCCATCGGCATCGCCGGCCTCCAGCAGCTGTTCGGCCCGCTGGCCGTCGAAGGAAAACATCCGCGCCGCCACCGGTTCGAGCGCAGGCGGCAGGGCGAGGCCGATGGCCCGCCGCGCGTGGACGATTTCCCGTGCCAAGAGCTCGACGGTCTTCGCACCGACGGCGCGGTGGAGCACGCTGCCGGTGAATGGATTTACAAAGGCCAGCGTCGGATGGTCCGTTGCCCCCAGCTGTGCTTCGAGCGACGCATCGTTCTCCACCCGCACCCAGACCATGTCGGCCAACGCCTCGCGGATCAAGGGGGCGGCCAGGGCCTCCGTTTCCAGCCGGCGGCAGGGCTCGGAATCCGGCGCGGCGAGCAGCACGGCAACGTGCTGGTGTGCGGCCTGGGCCGTGGCGATGGCCGCGGCATAGTTGGGTTGCCACGGCAACCGATCGCGCTGTGGCGGCAGCGACGCGGAGGGCGTTGGTATCGGCTGTGGCCCCGTCGGGGTGCGTGGCTGTTCGACCAGTGCCCGTGCCACGAGCCACGTACAGATGACCAGCCCGCCGAGGGCGACAGTCGAGAGGATGGCGTTGCGGCGCGAGGCGGGGCTCATGGGTATCGACTATCGCTCGGTCCGGCGGGAAATGCCAGCGGCGCGGGGCCGCGCCGTGCGCGACACCAGCATGCTCGGCACGCGAAACGCACGGGTTGCGGTCCGGCCGGGGGTGTTGTCGAATACGGCCCGGTTGCAGCCGTTTGACACCCCGCAGGAGCCCACCATGGCCAAGAAATCCGTCGCCAGCATCGATCCCCAGGGCAAGAGCATCCTCGTCCGCGTCGACTTCAACGTGCCGCAGGACGACGCCGGGGCGATCACCGACGACCGGCGGATCCGCATGGCCCTGCCCACGATCAAATCGATCCTCGACCGCGGCGGCCGGGCGATCCTCATGTCGCACCTCGGCCGGCCCGCCGGCAAAGGATTTGAGCAGGCATTTTCACTGGCCCCCGTGGCCAAGCGGCTTGGTGAACTGTTGGCGAAGCCGGTGGCGCTGGCCAGCGATACCGGTGGCCCCGACTCGCACGCCAAAGCCAAGGCACTGCCGGCTGGCGGCGTGCTCGTGCTCGAGAACGTGCGGTTTAACAAGGGGGAGAAGAAGGGGGACGACAAGGACTATGTCGATGGGCTTGCCGGTCTGGCCGACGCCTACGTCAACGACGCCTTCGGCACCTGCCATCGTACCGAGGCGAGCATGCACGCGGTGCCGGTGGCGATGAAGGCCCTCGGCAAGCCGGCTGTGGTCGGCTTCCTCGTCGAGAAGGAGATCCAGTACCTCGCCGACGCGATTGCCAAGCCAAAGCGGCCGTTCGTGGCGATCCTGGGCGGCAAAAAGGTCTCGGACAAGATCGCCGTGATCACGAACCTGCTCTCGATCTGCGATCACGTGCTCATCGGTGGTGCGATGGCCTACACCTTCTCGCTGGCCCAGGGTGGCAAGACCGGAAAATCGTTGGTCGAGAAAGACAAGATCGACCTGGCGAAGGAACTGATCGCGAAGGGCGGCTCGAAGCTCGTGCTGCCGGTCGACACGCACTGTGCCGACGATTTTTCCTCCGGTGCCAATAAGAAGATCGTGAAAGCCGGCGAGATCCCGGACGGTTTCGAGGGGCTCGACATCGGGCCGGAGACGGCGAAGCAGTATGCCGAGATCGTGCGCTCGGCCGGCACCGTCGTCTGGAACGGACCGATGGGCGTCTTCGAGATGCCCCCCTTCGACGCAGGCACGAAGGCCGTGGCCGATGCCGTGGCGGCGGCGACCGCGGCGGGCGGCATCACGATCATTGGCGGCGGCGACTCAGCCGCGGCGGTCGAGCAGTTGGGCTACGCCGACCGGGTGAGCCATGTCTCGACCGGCGGCGGGGCGTCGCTGGAGATGCTCGAGGGCAAGGCCTTCGAAACGGTGGCGGTGCTCGACGCGGTGTAAGGGAACGAGGTGGAAGGGACCAGGGGACCAGCGCCGCCGAGCGCGATCCCGTCGCTGACGCTCCGGGCTTGTCTGAACGCATGGCGCGAATCCCAGACAAGCCCGCGGCGTGAGCCGGGGGATCGCGATCCGCTTTACAGTCCTGCCGTGGTGGACGGGGCGGGACTCGTGCCCTGCCGCTCCGCTGCCAGCCGGTCACCGACGGCCGAGACGTAGGTGCGGTCCTCGTTGGAGAGTGACTCGATCGCCACGGTGGTATGCCGGCCGTTGACCTTGAGAATCCGCACCCGGTCGGCACGCAGTTCGACGAGCCAGCCCTGGGTGTGGTGGGTATTCGTGTCGTTCGACCACCGCCGCATCGGTTCGCTCGGGACCGCGAACGTCGCCGCGAACGGATCGGCCTCCGTTGCCGACGGGGCGTCTGCATCGTCGTCCTGTTCGGCGGCATCCTCTTCTGACGCATCGGCGGCCGGCTCCGCCGATTCCGTGGCCTCGCTGTCGGCGGCATCCGAATCCTCAGGCTCCGACTCGTCCTCTGCCATCTCCTCCTCGTCCGATGCGGTCGCCTCGTCGGCGGAGGCGTCGGGTGTCGCGTCGGTCTGTTCGTCGAGCGGTTCGTCGGCGGGCATGACCTCGTCGCTCTCCCCGGCGGCCACTTCGTCGTCATAGAGATCAAACAGATTCGGCTCCTGCGGCTCGGGCACAGCGGCCGGCACGGCCGGACCACC
>JBIIGJ010000124.1:0-8574 GCA_044236455.1 Pirellulales bacterium | reverse complement strand
GTTCGTCGAGCGGTTCGTCGGCGGGCATGACCTCGTCGCTCTCCCCGGCGGCCACTTCGTCGTCATAGAGATCAAACAGATTCGGCTCCTGCGGCTCGGGCACAGCGGCCGGCACGGCCGGACCACCGGCGAGGTCCTCGACGGGAGCCGTCTCTGCGAGCATCAGCTCTTCGGCCGCGGGCGGCTCGTCGGCAGGTGTCTCCTTGGCCGTGACGTCGGCCGCGGCCGACGCTTCGGGCATGGGCTGCTCATTCGAGGCTCGTGCCACCGCGGGCTTGAGATCCGGCAACGGCTCCTGCGCGGGAACGGCAGTCTGCGGCACGGCCGGACTTGCCGCGATCACCAGGGGCTGGGCGGCAGGTGCAGTCGGCGTCTGTACGGCAGGTGCGGTGACGACGGGCACGGAAGCCGACGGAGCGGTCTCCATCACGACCGTCGGGCCATGCACGACCGCGCCGTGTTCAACGATGTTGGGTTCGACGACGCTGGGTTCGACCGCGGCATCGTCGGTGTCGGTGAGTGTGGAGACAACCGAGTCGGAGAGGCAGCAGGGCTGGTCGGCGATGATGACGGCAGCCGAGTCAGCGCATGCCATGCTGCACGGCGGCGGGCATGACGGCCGACAGGCGACGGGCCGGCAGGTGTGCGAGCGAGTGCGGTGCCGGAGCAACCAGCACGCCTTGGCCGTGTCGACGAACAGGGTCAGGCACAGCAGGGCCACGATCAGGGAGTGCATCGACCGGCGCACGCATCACCTCACACGAAGAAGAGATCAGGCGCCGCATCCACTGTGGCAACGCCCCGACTCCCTATGCTAGTTGCGGGCGGGAGCGTCAGCAAACGGCCGGCGGCAACGCCGCCGGCGCCGACCGGCGCGGGCTGCCGTCATAATCCGCACAGCCGCGCCGACCGGCGTGAAAAAGCGACAGGCCGCGGCAGAGATATCTGCCGCGGCCTGCCGGTGGATCGAACCTGTTGTCCGCCTGCGAACGGGGTTGGACATTGCGAAACTGGTGCGGATCGAGCCGTGCTTCGGCAGCATCGCTGCTGGCGGGCACGTGCTTTTCAAAGGATCCGGACCAACGCGTTGGGTTTGGCACCTCCGACGGAACGCGGAAACAGGTCGAATGTCAGTGCCTATAGCTTCGTCCAGAGGACGCCCGGTCCTGCAGAAGAATTGTGGCACCACCATCCAGCCGTTACCGCCGTTCCGACCGCTCGCGAACGGAAAAACTCACGAGCATCCCATGCTGTTGCCGCAGTTGTGGCAGAGGTAGCAGTTGCCGTTGCGGACCGTGATCGATCCGCAGCCGTCGCATGCCGGGGCGTCGATCTGGAACTTGGCAAACTGGCTCTGCCGGTCGGCCGGGCTGGCGCTCGGATCGACCGCCATCTTCAGGCCCGCCCGCTCGAGAATCGCCGCATTCTTGTCGGCCACCTTGTCAGCCACGACGGCAGGCTTCACCGTCGCTGTGGCGTGCCCGTTGGTGCCGGCCGGGTGCTTGCCCCGACTGCTGGTCGCCTCGCCATTGGTGCGGGCCTTTCCTTGGCCATCGGCCAGCCCGCGCGCCGTCATGGCGGCGGGCTTGCGCTCTGTTTCCGTGTCGTCGCCCGAGGAGGCTTCTTCGCTGCTGGCGGCTGCATAGCCGCCACCCGGCCGGTTGGCCTCGCGATAGCCGGCGATGAACTCGGTGCCCATCCAGCGGAAGAGATAATCGACGAGGCTCTTGGCGACCGGGATGTCGGGGTTCTTCGTGTAGCCCCAGGGCTCGAAGCGGGTGTGCGAGAACTTCTTCACGTACACCTCCAGCGGCACACCATATTGCAGGCTCATCGACACCGCGGTGCCGAAGGCATCCATCAGACCGCCGATCGTGCTCCCCTCCTTGGCCATCGTGATGAAGAGTTCGCCCGGCCGGCCGTCATCGTAGAGGCCGACGGTGATATAGCCCTCGTGGCCCCCCACGTTGAACTTGTGGGTGACGCTGCGCCGCGTATCGGGCAGCCGCTCACGCCGCGGCGCGGGCGTCGCCTTCGCCGCCGTTTTGTCGGCTTCGGTGCTCGTGTTGAGCGGCTGGCTCTCCTTCGAGCCGTCGCGGTAGATCGCCAGGGCCTTGAGGCCCAGCCGCCAGCCTTCCATGTAGGCGCCGGCGATGTCGGCCGGCGTCGTCTCCCTGGGCATGTTCACCGTCTTGGAGATGGCCCCCGAGATGAAGGGCTGGGCCGCCGCCATCATCTTCACATGCGCCTCCCAGGCGATGCTGCGGACGCCCAGCCGCGGCTTGAACGCACAGTCGAACACCGACAGGTGCTGCTCCTTAAGCCCCGGAGCACCCTCGATCGTGTCGTTCTTGTCGACGAAGGCCAGGATCGCCTCGACCGCCGGACCATCGTAGCCCAGCGTGCGAAGGGCCAGTGGCACCGTCTGGTTGACGATCTTGAGCATGCCGCCGCCGGCGAGCTGCTTGTATTTCACCAGCGCGATGTCGGGCTCGATGCCCGTGGTGTCGCAGTCCATCAGGAAGGAGATCGTGCCGGTCGGGGCCAGCACGGTCGCCTGCGCGTTGCGGTAGCCGTGGCTCCTGCCGCCGGCCAGCACATCGTCCCAGATCTTCCGGGCGGCATCGTGCAGATACTTGGGGCAGGAGGCGTCGATCGTGTCGACGGCCGACCGGTGCATCTGCATGACATTGAGCATCGGCTCGCGGTTGGCGGCGAAGCCTTCGAACGGGCCGACGGCGGCGGCCAGTTCGGCGCTCGTGCGATTGGCAACGCCGTGCAGGATGGCGGTGAGCGCCCCGCAGAGGCCGCGGCCGGCGTCGCTGTCATAGGCAAGGCCGTCGGCCATCAGCAGGCTGCCGAGGTTTGAATAGCCGAGTCCCAGTGGACGGAAGAGGTGGCTGTTGCGGGCAATCCGCTGCGTCGGATAGCTGGCATGGTCGACCAGAATCTCCTGGGCGACAAAGAAGATCCGGCAGGCGGCGGCGAACCGCTCGACATCGAATGCGCCGTCGGGCTTGCGGAACTTCATCAGGTTGATGCTGGCGAGGTTGCAGGCCGTATCGTCGAGGAACATGTACTCCGAGCAGGGGTTGCTGGCGTTGATGCGGCCCGAGTTGGGGCAAGTGTGCCAGCGGTTGATCGTCGTGTCGTACTGCACGCCGGGGTCGCCGCACTGCCAGGCACATTCGCTCATCCGTTTCATCACGTCGCGTGCCTTGAAGCTGGGGCCGGCCTTCGAGGAATCGGTTACCCAGCGGGTGGTCCAGGTGTCGTCGCGGTCGGCGGCCTCCATGAAGTCGTCGGTGAGCCGCACGGAGAGATTCGCGTTCTGGAAGAGGATGGAGCTGTAGGCCTCGCCGTTGAAGTTGGAGTCGTAGCCCCCCTTCTCGATGAGCACCCGGGCCTTGTTCTCCTCCTTCGCCTTGCATTCGATGAATTCCATGATGTCGGGATGTGTCACCTTCAGTGACTGCATCTTGGCGGCGCGGCGGGTCTTGCCACCGCTCTTCACCACAGCCGCCACCTGGTCATACACCCGCATGAAGGAGAGCGGGCCCGAGGGCTTGCCGCCGCCAGCGAGCTTCTCGCGTTGGCTGCGGAGCGTGGAAAGGTCGGTGCCCGTGCCTGAGCCGAACTTGAAGAGCATGGCCTCGCTGCGGGCGAGCTCCATGATGTCTTCCATGTTGTCCTTGACACTCTGGATGAAGCAGGCACTGCCCTGGGGATATTCGTAGGGGTTGTCGGGCATGACGACGTCACGCTTGGCCTCATTCCAACGCCAGTTGCACGGCGCCCCCTTCACTCCATATTGGTGGAAGAGGCCAACGTTGAACCATACCGGCGAATTGAAGGCGCCGTGCTGGTGGACGCAGAGCCAGGAGAGATCGCGGTAGAAGTTTTCGCCATCCTGGCGGGTCTTGAAGTAGCCGTCGGCGATGCCCCAGTCGGCGATCGTACGCGCCACGCGGTGCACCAGTTGCTTCACCGAGTGCTCTCGCTCGGGAGTGTGGATTTCGCCGTAAAAGTACTTGCTCACCACCACGTTGGTCGCCAGCTGGCTCCAGGCCGCCGGAATCTCGCAGGCCGGCTGCTCGAAGAGCACCTTGCCGTCTTCCCCCTTGATGGCGGCCGTCCGCAGCTCCCATTCGGTGGTGTCGAACGGGCTCTCGACGTCGACGGGGCAGAAGGTGGCGTGGACCTCCAGGGGCGTCAGGCCCTCCGGCCTCCGTGCGGCTGCCTGAGATGGGTCGGACGCAAGCTGTCCTGTGGCGGAGGCGGAGCCGGCAAGGGTGGCGGAGGCGTCGAATGCGGCCATGGGGAAGAAGCTCCTGACGGGATAAAGAGGACAGGTGTCTAAAGTATACTTCCGTATAGATAACGTGCCAGCCAGTATCGGCCGGCGGAGGGGCTGTTCTGAACCGATCAACCGGCGGGGAGGCCCGGGCTTCCGAGACGGGGACCGCGACGACGAGAAAGCAGGTCCTTCTGCATGCTATCGCAAGATGTAGTGGCGGAGACGAAGGCGACCACTTCCTGTGGGCCGGGGCGTGAATGTAGCGTGAGCGTGTGATGCGTCAAGCGACTTTTCTGGGCCATCGAAATACCCCCGGAAAACGCGGTGTACGGGCTGGCCGGGTGGCCGCGAGGCGAAATAGCGACAACCACCCACGGTGGGGGTTTTTGCTGGGCCGTTCGCCCGGACGCCCATCGGCCGCGAAAATAGCTGGGGAGGACGGCCGGCCGCCCAAGAGCCCGCCGGCCTGCGGAACTGGACTCCGATAGACTTCGTCTCGAATGCCCCACCCCTTCGTCTGCAGGAGATTCCGTCATGAACACCCGCAGCTTTGCCCAGCGTTCGCTCGATGGCGCGCGTATTCTCGCGCTCGTCGGCGACGATTACGAGGATCTGGAACTCTGGTATCCCAAGCTCCGGCTGGAGGAGGCTGGGGCCCATGTGACCGTGGCCGGAGCGATGCAGGGCCGCACTTATGCCGGGAAACATGGGTATCCCTGCACGAGCGATGCCGCGATCGGCGACATGGAAGCGAGCGATTTCCAGGGGATCGTGCTCCCCGGCGGCTGGATGCCTGACAAGCTCCGCCGCGACGAAAAGGTGCTTGATCTCGTGCGGGAATGTGCCGCGCACGGCAAGCTCGTGGCGGCGATCTGCCACGGCGGCTGGATTGCCATTTCGGCCGGTGTGTATCGCGGCGTGCGGGTCACCGGCAGCCCGGGCATCAAGGACGACCTGATGAACGCCGGTGCGATCTGGGAAGATGCGCCGGTGGTGGTTGACCGCCATTTCGTCTCCAGCCGCAAGCCGGCCGACCTGCCCGCGTTCATGGCCGCGATCGTGGAACTCCTCGCGGCGGCGGGGGCGGCGGTGGTGTAGGGGTGGTGGCCCAGAGTAGGATGACGGCGTGAGCAAGCCGCAGTCGGGATCGATCGATGCCGTGAAGAGCCTCGTCCGTGGGGCTGGGCTGCGGTGCACCGCGGCCAGACTCGCGGTCTTGGAGCACATGCTCACCGCCCCAGGGCCCAAGACCCACGCGGAGGTGTCGGAGGCGCTCGATCATCGCGGCTTCGACAGGGCGACGATCTACCGCAACCTGACCGAACTCACTGAGGCGAACCTTGTCACGCGGGTCGATCTGGGCGATCACGTCTGGCGGTTTGAGGTGAAGCGGCACGAGCATGGCAGCGGACACGGCGGCGATCACCCGCACTTCGTCTGCACCAGCTGCGGCGAAGTCTCGTGCCTAGATGACGTGAATGTTGCGATCACCCCGCGGCCGGCCGCCGACCAACCGCCGGGAGGAGCTGGCGGGGCCACCGGCAGAAAAGCAGCGAAAAAGCAGGCTTCCGGCAGACGTCAGGGCATACCGGCGGTGACCGAGGTGCTGCTCAAGGGCACCTGCGAGAATTGCGAGTAAGGCCGCGTGCCCCGGCTTTGTGGCGAAGTATCATGGCTCGGCCAAGGGTGCCGAGCCCTGGCTGCCAAATCGGCCCATCGTCCACCACGCCAGAGCGCCTCCCTTGTCTCAGTTGCTTGAACGACTACCGATCTCCCGCCGCCTCACGCTCATCAGCCTGGCCTATACACTGCCGATCGCCGTGCTGCTGTATTTCGTCGTCAACGGCATCAATCAGGACATCCGGTTTTCCGAACTCGAAAAACTCGGCAATGCCTACCAGCGACCGCTGTCGCAGCTGCTGGAGCACGTGCCGAAGCACACACTCGCGGCCCGTCGCGTACTGGCCGGCGACACCTCCGGCCGGGAACCGCAGTCCCGCAGCCAGACCGAAATTGACCGGGCGTTCGTCGCGTTGCGGGCCGTCGACGATCGCCATGCGGGCGACCTGCAGTTCACCGCCGAGGGCCTGGCCGAGCGGGGCCGGTCGCAGATTGCTCCCGCGACCGTCCAGCGGGAATGGGAGTCGCTCAAGCAGGGCGGGCCGTCGTCGTCGGGGACGCAGGCTGAAGACGCGCTGTTCGAGCGGGTGTTGCTCATGATCAAGCACGCCGGCGACACGTCCAATCTGATTCTGGATCCGGATCTCGACAGCTATTATCTGATGGATGTCACCCTGCTGGCCCTGCCGGAAATGCAGCGCCGCTATGCCGAGGCCCTGAGCAGTTTCGAGACATTGTCGCGGCAGCCGGCGGTCAGCCCCGGTGACCGCGTGAAATTGGCCGTGCTCGCGGCCCAGTTCGCCGCCGATCTGGGCCGCATCGCGGCTGACGTCGATACCGTCAAGGTCGAGGATCAGAAGTTCTACGGCCTTCAGGACACCCTGCAGGCCGACCTGCAGCCGGCGTTCAAACGGTACGAGGCGGCTGTCCAGCCCATGCTCCAGATGCTCTCGCGGTTTGAGTTGTCGAACGTGGGATCCAGCGCTGGAAAGGATGATGCCGGTGCCATGCAGTCGCTGATGCGGCAGACGGAAGCTGCCCGGGATGCGAGTTTTGTCTTCTGGCGCGAAAGCGTCACGTGGTTGGACGGCCTGCTCGACAGACGGCTGTCCCATCTCCGCTCCCTGCGCACCTGGTCGCTCTCGCTGGCAACGCTGGCCTGGCTGGCCTCGGCCGCCCTGGTCATGCTGATCACGCGGAGCATCGCCAGGCCTCTGCGGGAGTTCGTGGGAACGCTCCACGCCGCTTCCGACGAGGTTGCCCTCGCGGTCGAATCGATTTACCGCAGCAGCGAATCGCTCGCCGCCAGCACGCAGCAGCAGGCGGCGTCGCTGGAGCAGGCTGCCAGTTCGGTGAGCACCATCGCCGACATGACCCGCCAGAATGCCTCCGATGCGGGGTTGGCCAACAAACGCAGCACGGCGGCCGCCGAATTCGCCACCCGCAGCAAGCCGTCGATGGTTCGCATGTCCGAGGCCATGGTCGCCATCAAGACGTCGACCGACAAAACGACGGCCGTGGTCAAGTCGATCGCCGAGATCGCGTTTCAGACCAATCTCCTCGCGCTCAACGCGGCGGTCGAGGCTGCCCGGGCCGGGCAGGCAGGCCAGGGTTTCGCGGTGGTGGCCGAGGAGGTCCGCAGTCTGGCGAAGCGCTGTGCCGATTCGGCCCAAAGCACGACCGAACTCATCGAGGAGGTGAAAGACAGCACCCGCAACGGTGTGGCGGTCGTCGACGAGGTGGCCGCCATGCTCGACGGGATCACCGCCAGCGCGCAGGAAGCCGCCACGCTGATCTCCAAGGTGGCCGTCGCCAACTCCCAGCAGGCTGATGGGATCGGGCAGATCCACGTGTCGGTGGATCAGATGAACAACGTCACGCAGTCCAATGCCGCCAGCGCCGAGCAGACCGCCGTCGCCAGTTCCGAGATTACGGCCCAGGCGCGGGAACTGACCTCCCTGGCGGACGAACTCACCGCGATGGTCAGGGGTCGCTCGGCGTAAGCCCCAGGAAACCGCCGGCCGAGGTATCGAGGTCGTCTGCCGGACGCGAGCGGCTTGCCGGTCGGCGTCTTTTCTTGACAATCCGACGGTATGAAAAGCTTCTGGCTGCTTGTCGCGGTGCCGCTGGCCTTGGGGCTTTCGTGGCAAGGCGCCGATCCCACCCTCGTTTTCTGCGCGTCGCTGGTGTCGATCGTGCCGCTGGTGGGGCTCCTTGGCGATGCCACGGAACGCCTGGCGGCGAAACTCGGGCCGACCGCGGGCGGGCTGCTCAATGCGACGCTCAACAATCTGCCGGAGTTGATCATCGGCGGGGTCGCCCTTTCCAACGGGCTGACCGCCGTCGTGAAGGCCTCGCTCACCGGGGCGATCCTCGCGAATCTGTTGCTCAGCATGGGCGTGGCGCTGATCGCGGGCGGCGTCCGCTACGGCGAACAGAAGTTCGACCCGCGGCGGCTGAGTGTCAGCGGTTCGATGCTGATGATCTGTGCCTTCTGCTTCATCGTCCCGGCCGTCTTCAGCCTCGGCACTCCCGACGGCACCCGCGATCTTTCGCTGGAGATGTCGGTCGTGCTCGTTGGGATCTACAGCATGAACGTCGCCGTCACGTTGCTGTCGAGCGGCCCGGGCACCGGGCTCTCGGGTGGGGAGCCGATG
>JBIIGJ010000143.1:0-7430 GCA_044236455.1 Pirellulales bacterium | reverse complement strand
GAGTTTCGCCGGCCCCGCTAAACCACCCGGATGTGGTGGCTGGCACCTTTTTTCTCCGTAGCCGCCCGGCCCTCGCGAAAAGTGAAATCGCGGTTCCTAAAAGTGAAGGTTTTTGCACGGCGACGGAACCTAGCCCTGGCAGCAGGTTTCAGCTACCTTTCGAAAGAGTGCAGGACGGGGAGGCTCTACGCGTTACCAGTGTCGTTGCTCCCACTGTCATTCACGGGAACGGGAAAGGAGCGGTTGATCATGGCGAGGCTTAGGGGACGAATTGCCGGCGGGTTTACGCTCGTGGAGTTGCTGGTTGTCATCGCCATCATCGGCACGCTCGTGGGCCTGCTCCTCCCGGCCGTGCAGGCGGCCCGCGAGGCGGCCCGCCGCAGTTCGTGCAGCAACAATCTCAAGCAGTGGGCGATCGGGATGCACAACTACCACGATGCCCAGCGGGCTTTTCCGTGGGTGAGCAACAGGGTCAATCCACCCGGCCAAGAGGCCAAAGTGGCCTATGCCGGCGGTCTGGACAACACTGCCACCAAATCATGGGTCATCCTCCTGTGGCCGTACGTGGAACTGCAAGATCTCGCCGCCAGGTTCAATCCCCGGACTTCGAGCTTTGTGGATACCGATCCCCTCGTCGCCGGCCAACCTGGGAATCTTTCACTCGTGAGCATCGCGGTTCCGCTCTACTACTGCCCGAGTGACCGGCCAAACGCGATTCACACGTGGGGTCGTAAGACAAATTATGCCGTGAACTCGGGGACATCCACCGCCGTCAACCCCGCCGGTCCTTTCGGCCTCCTTGCCACCACCGTTCCAGCCTTTGGCGTCAGCACTGTTGACTGGTACACCATGATCCCCACCAGAAAATCGTCGAAGGACGTGACCGACGGCCTCTCGAAGACGCTGCTGATGTCAGAGATCCGATTTCCCAGGAGCGACATTCCTGACGATTCGCGAGGGGTGATCGGACAAGCCTCCCCGATCGCGCACGCGGCGTTCATGACGTACTCGACGCCAAACACTGGCAGCGATCGGTGCTTTCACTGCAATAGCTCCTCCGATTTGCTCTGCACGGCAGCCAGTGCCGCTGCGGACCGATCGAGCGCCCAAGTGGCCGCCCGCAGTCGGCATGTTGGCGGGGTGCAGGTGTCGATGTTCGACGGTTCGGTGGGATTCGTGACCGACGGAATCAGCCTGCAGACCTGGCAGTGGCTGTCCACGCCGACCGGCGGCGAGTTGGTGGACGGCTCGTTCTGACCCGATCACACACGGTGCGCGAGAATTCATGATGCATCCGGGCAAGCCTCACTGGGCGGCGGTCATCGTTGCGATGACCGTCGGGGTTGCGACGACGGTCGGGTGCGGTCCGCCCGCGACGAGCGTGGCCGGGATCGTGACGCTCGACGGCCAGCCCGTCGCCAAGGCGATTCTCTCGTTCAGCCCGGAACGGGGCGATGCACCGGCCGCGGCGGTGCAGGCTGATGGCACGGGCCGCTACACCGTGCGGGTGTCGGCGGTGCCGTACCGCGTCACGATCCGGGCGCAGCGCTCGACAGGCGAAACGAGGGTCGTGCATCAGGCGGAGGGACCGATCGAGATTTTTGACGACGTCGTTCCGGCCCGCTACTCCGATCCCTCGAAATCACCGCTGCGGGTCGAGCCCGTCGAGCAGCAGCGCACGACCGCCGATTTCGAGATGACGTCGAAGCCGTGACGCGAGCGGGAAAACGGTGACGCAACGCGGACTGTCGGCCGCATGCTCAACAGGTGACATTCTCGCTCCTGTTTGGCACGGCGATTGCTTCGCCCCTGCGTGGGCACGTTTCGCTGAAAACCACGTCACTGCTACAATCCTCCGGCCTTCCTGGCCGATACTACAATATTCCGGTGCACGGCGGCGGTTCCATCCGCCCGTGGCTTCATGGTCGGTGTCCGGCCCGCCCGGACGAGACACCCGGATTGCCGGACTCGTTGAACGGAGAAAGAGCATGGCCGATCCGCGACGATCACGACTGGCGGCAGCGGTTGTTCTGACCGTTTCGTGGTGTATTGCAGTCGGCGGGCTCGGCCTCGCCTCCATCAGGTCCTCGGCCGCGGCGCCGCTGGAGGCAAGCCAGGCGGCGCCGGAGCGGCATGCCGCCGGACTCTTTCTCGACCGCGTCGAGCCCCTGCTGCGGAGCACGTGCGCCGAGTGCCACAACGACAAGCGGGCCGAGGGCGGCCTCCGCACGCTCACCCGCGAGGCATTGCTCTCCGGGGGTGATTCCGGGCCCGCACTCGTGCCCGGCCGGCCCGACGACAGCCTGATCGTGCGGGCGATCCGCCGGCACGACGACGAGATCTCCGCGATGCCGCCCGACGAGACGCTTGCCGCCGACCTCGTGGCCGCCGTGGAAACCTGGGTGGCCGCCGGGGCCCCCTGGGCCCGCCGGCCCATGAAGCTCATGGAAGACGAGCCCGAAGTGCTCGAGATGCTCTCGCAGGGCGGCGCCGAATATGGCGTGGAGACCACCGACAAGGCGAGCGGCGGCATGTCGATCCGCGTGAAGAGCCCGTGGCGGTTCGCCGAACGCGTGCCGGGCTGGGAATGGAAAGTCCGCGAGCATCCGGGCGACGACGAATACCGCTACCTGCGGCTGTCGTGGAAGGCCCGTGGCGAAACGACGCCGATGGTGGAGATCGCCTACGACGGCCGCTGGCCCGATGCCAAGAGCCCCAAGGGCCGCATCACGGCCGGCCCCACGCGGTCGGATCTCGTCTCGCGCTCGCTCTCGCCCGACCCGCCGCGGGAGTGGACGACGATCACGATCGACCTCTGGGACGAACTCGGTGACTGCACCGTCACCGGCATCTGCCTCGCGGCCAACGGAGCGCGAGACGCAGGCGAGGCCCTCTTCGACGCGATCGTGATCGGCCGCGACCTCGAATCGCTCGAGGTCTACACGCCGTCGCGGGCGCTCGAGTCGCTCGCCTCGCGGAAGCGGATGGGCGCCGCCCGCACCGACGCCCGCAACCCCGTCGCCCGGCGCTGGGGCGGCGAGCGGCTCGATCTCTGGTCGCTCGCGAGGCCCGTGAAGCCGGCGGTGCCCGCGGTGGCGGCTGCTCCCGCGCCGATCGACGCCTTCCACCGCGATGCCCTCGCGCACAAGTCGCTCGCGGCATCGCCGCCAGCCGATCCGGCTACGCTCGCCCGCCGCGTGATCCACGACCTCACCGGCCTGCCCGCGACGGCCGCCGAGATCGCGTCGTTCGTGGCCGCCGCGCAGGCCGGCGAATCGGAGGCGAACGCAGCCTACGAAAACCTGGTCGACCGGCTGCTGGCGAGCCCCGCCTATGGCGAGCATCTCGGCCGGCTCTGGCTCGATGCCGTGCGGTATGCCGACACCAACGGCTGCGAGCGGGACGAGTTTCGGCCGGAGATCTGGCGGTATCGCGACTGGGTGATCGAGGCCTTCAACGCCGACATGCCCTACGACGAATTTCTGCGGCGGCAGTTCGCGGGCGACGAGTTGGCCGGAGCCGCCCCGGCCGGGAGTGAGGCGGCCAAGTCGCTAGCCGCCACCGGATTCCTGCGGCTCGGCCCCTACGACTCCACGGCGGCCGTCTTCCAGGAGACCGAGCGGCACCGGGCGGAAGTGCTCGCCGAAATCGTCTCCACCGCGGGCTCGGCCGTGCTCGGCATGACGATGAGCTGCTGCAACTGCCACGACCATAAATACGACCCGCTGCTCCAGTCCGACTTCTACCGGCTGCAGGCCTTCTTCCAGCAGACCGAGGCCAAGGACACGGCGATCGAGGGCGTGGGCACCGTGTCGCTCGTGACCGACGCCGCCGGAACGATCCCGCCGACCCGGCTGCTCGCCCAGGGCAATCACCGCGAGCCCCGCGAGGAGGTGGAGCCCGGCGTCCTCGCCGTGTTCGATCCCAATCCGCTGCCGGCGGCGACGACCCCCGGCGGCCAGACCACCGGCCGCCGCACGGCGCTGGCCGACTGGGTCGCGTCGGCCGACAACCCGCTCACCCCGCGGGTGATCGTCAACCGCGTCTGGCAGCGGCTCTTCGGCCGCGGCATCGTGGCCACGCCCAACGACTTCGGCTTCCGCGGCGCGGCGCCGACCCATCCCGAGCTCTTCGACTGGCTGACGGTGACGTTCGTCGAGGAGGGCTGGTCGCTGAAAAAACTCCACCGCCGCATCCTGCTCTCGGCCGCCTACCGGCAGTCGTCGGCGCACGATCCTGCCAAGGCGACGATCGACCTCGACAACCGGCTCGTCTGGCGGCAGAACCCGCGGCGGCTCGAGGCCGAGGCGATCCGCGACGCGATCCTCGCGGTGTCGGGCCTCCTGCGGGACGAACGCGGCGGCCCGCCGCGGTGGCCGCCGGTGGACGACGCGATCCTGGAGACGAGCCCCGCGATCCTCGAGTTTTTGAAGGATGGCGCCGAAGGGCGGAAGCAGGGCTGGTATGCCCAGCCGCTCGAGGAGACGTTCGTCCGCAGCATCTATCTCGTGCGGAAGCGGTCGATCCCGCTCCCGTTCCTGCAGCCGTTCGACCTGCCCGACGCCGTCAGCCCGTGCGGCTGCCGCGACGTGACGATCGTGCCGCCGCAGGCGCTGAACCTGCTCAACGACCCGCTCGTGGTCGAGGCGTCGCGCACGCTCGCCGGCCGGGTGCGGGCAAGCGTGGGCGACGACGTCGATCGCTGGCCCGACGAGGCGGTGCGGCTCGTGCTCGCCCGCGACGCGGCCGAGAGCGAACGGGCCGCGGCCGCCGACCTGCTGGCCCGGCACACGCAGGCCCATGCCGACGGGCAATCGGCCACGCCCGCCGTCGCGGCCCTCGAAGATCTCTGCCGCGCCCTGTTCAACACGAGCGAATTCATCATCGTCGATTGACCCGTCGCGGCCCCATCGCCGCGGCCGACAGGAGGCCCGCCATGCATCCCGATTGTCCGAGCCGTCGTGCGTCTGACGCGACACTCGCCGAATCCGCCGCCGCGCTTGGTGTCTCCTCGGGGCTCTGCTCGCGCCGCGAGGTGCTCGGCCGCACGGCGCTCGGGATCGGTGGCCTCGCGGCGTCGATGCTCCTGGCCCGCGACGGCCTCGCCGACGGCGGGCGACAGGCGATCGAGATCGATCCGCTCGCACCGCTGGCCACGCGGAAGCCGCACCTGCCGGGGAAGGCGAAGCACCTGATCGTGCTCTTTCAGTATGGCGGCCCGAGCGCGATCGATCTGTTCGACTACAAGCCGCTCGTGCAGGAACTGGCGGGCAAGCCCGTTCCAAAGTCGTTCAAGGAGGTGTCGGACGCGGTCGGGGGTGTGTTCAACGGCTGCAAAGATTCGATCCTCTGCCCGCCGTGGAAGTGGCGGCAGCATGGCGAGGGCGGGCTCTGGATTTCCGACCGTCTCCCGGAGACCGCGCGGCATGCCGACCGGCTGTGCGTCGTGAAGAGCATGCACTGCGACTCGTCGAACCACGGCCCGGCCACCTACCAGATGAACACCGGCGTGATCCTCGGCGGCAAGCCGAGCCTCGGCTCGTGGGTCACCTACGGCCTCGGCAGTGAAAACGACAACCTGCCCGGCTACGTGCTGCTCTTCGAGGTGGGGGGCATCGGCGGCAGCGTCAACTGGTCGAATGCCTTCCTGCCGGCGGCCTTCCAGGGGACGCGGTTCCGCCACCAGGGACCGCCGCTGGTGAACCTCGACCCGCCGGCGAGCCTCGCCTCCGTGCAGCGGTCGACGCTCGACCTCGCGCAGGCCTTCAACAAGCGGCATCGGGACTCGCGGCCGGGCCGCCCCGACCTCGACGGCCGGATCGCGACCTACGAACTGGCCTACCGCATGCAGGCGGAGGCGGCCGACGTGGGCGACCTCTCCGACGAGACGGCCGAGACGCTCGCGAAATACGGCGTCGACGACAAGGACCGGGCGAAGGCCTCCTACGGCCGGATGCTCCTGCTCTCCCGGCGGCTCGTGGAGCGGGGCGTGCGGGTGGTGCAGATCTACAACGCGGTCGACAAATTCGGCTGGGACGCCCACGATTCGAGCCACGACTACCACGAACGCAACTCGCGGCAGATCGACGGGCCCACGGCCGCGCTCCTCGACGACCTCGCCCGGCGGGGGATGCTCGACGAGACGCTCGTCGTCTGGGGCGGCGAGTTCGGGCGGACGCCGATGGAACAGGGCTCGGGTGGCCGCAACCACAACCCCTACGGCTTCACGGTCTGGCTGGCCGGCGGCGGCGTGCAGGGCGGCCGGTCGATCGGCTCGACCGACGAGATCGGCCTCCGCGCCGTGGACGATCGGCAGCACATCCGCGACCTCCACGCCACCATCCTGCGGGCGCTGGGGCTCGACCACGAGCGGCTCACCTTCGAGCACGACGGCCGCGAGGAACGGATCACGGGCGTGCTCAACGCGGCCCGCCCGATCCCCGGCGTGCTCGGCTGAAGAGAGGACATTCCGCTTTTTTCCAGCCGGGCTAGCCCCTCGAGACGCGATCCACAAGAAGGCGGAATGACCACGGCGCTATTCAGATTTTATTGTGAACCGAGATGGAGACGACCAGCCCCGGACGGCTCTTCCGAAGCACCTTGCGAACGAAGGATGTCACGCTCTCTCCAGACGGCTTTGCCCTCTCGATCGCGGTCAACAATCCTTCCGCTAGTTTGACAATCGTAAGGATAGCCCGGTCAATGGCACTACCGCAACGGTCTTCCGGCCAATGAGCGACTCGTGAGCCTCGGGAGGAGCGGCCCGGGCGTCTGGAGCGGGTTTCTCGAAACGCCCCGCTCCCGCTTCGGTGGCGTTATTCTCGCGTCTGCGCAGACCGCGTCCCAGTCCGCAGTTTCCCGACATGCGTGGGTCGCGTCCGGCACCGCTCAAAGGCTGTGAATATCGATCGCGGGCTGTTCGTCGGGCGACGCCTGAAAGATTGCCCGGTCATCATGGACCTGCACGAGCTCTCGCCAGTCGATCGGCGGGCCGCGGGCGGGAGAGACGGGCGGTGGTTCGAGCGGTTCGCCGAGGTGTGTCAGGAGATGACTTCACGCGTGCGAAGCCATCCTGGCCTTCGCCCGCTTGCGAAACTCCGGTTCGAAGTGAGCCGGCTCCTGCCGGCCGTCTCCTCAAAGCCGGATGTCGCCGCCGCAGGTGGGGCACGCAAGTGGAAACTCCTCCCCCACCCGAGCCATCAGCTTGGCCCAGGCAATCCGTGAGGTGTCGTGCGAGCGGGGCTTGTGATTCGGATTCGCGTCGCAGCATCCTTTCGTGGCATGACCGTCGCCCCCATGCCCGCCGGTCACAGCCTCTTGCCGCTTGCCGACGTTGCCGATCGCGAGCGAAGTGACGGCGGGCCTGAGCTTGTGATTGGGCGCAAAGACGCCGTGATACCGATGCCGATGCTTCCGCGGCGGCGGGACGA
>JBIIGJ010000142.1:0-7445 GCA_044236455.1 Pirellulales bacterium | reverse complement strand
GATGCCATCGAGGCCTGGTCCGACATCGCCTCCCTTGCCCTCGGCACGGTGGCACCGTACGCACGAGACTTCGCCCTTCGTGAAAAAGAGCTCTCGTCCCCGCGCGACATCGCCCCCTTCGAGCGTATCGCTCCACGCGGCGACCATCTCCTCGCTGCTCCCGGATGCCGGCGCTGCGGCGACCTCGCGGCCCAGCCGCTTCTGGGTGGCCTCGAGCACCTCGAGATGAATCGTCGGATCAAGCCCGCCCGCATCAAGCTTCGCCGCCAGACTCTTCACCGCTTCAACACCCGCCGGAGCACCCATTTCGGCCAGGAGGCTGACGGCCGCCTGCCGCTCGGAAAGATCCTCGGAGCTGACCGCCGCCTCCAGTTCGGGCACGACCTGCTCCGCAGGCAGCCGCGCCGCGCGCACGCGTCGCGCCGCCATTCGCACCGCCGCCTGCGAGTCATCGCGGAGCTTCGCAGCGACCTCGACAGCAGCCGCTGGATTCGACGCCAGCAGGCTGCCCAGCGCCTTGGCCCGCGAGGCCGGCGAGCATGTCGTGTCGTGGCACCAGTTCACGAGCATCGAGCCGGTCGACGTGATCCCAAGTTCAGTCGCCGCCTGGAGCACGGCGAACCGCAGCGGCTCGTCAAGCTTTGAGCCGAGCAGATCGGGCAGGGCGGCCTCGAGCGTGCCGCGGGCCACGGCGGGATTCCGCGAAGCCGAGTGAAACTGCCACACGCCCGTAACGCGGTTTCTCTGCGGTGGCTTCGCCCACACGCGCAGGGCATCGATCGCCTCCACCCGCCGATCAGTAGTCAGATCGCTCCGCGAGGCCACGACAGTGAGCAGTCGCGCCGCCTCGGGTGTGCCCGCCTTTTCCGCAGCGGAAATGACCCGTCGCACCAGAGCATCGTCCACCTTGCCCTGTGGCGGCTGATACGTCGCACACGCCGCCAGCGCCGGCAGGAGGTTCTCCATGGGGAGATCGTGGATGGCCCGCGCCGCCTCCAGCACGATCCGCGGATCCATATCGGCAAGAAACCGAGCGATCTCGGCGTCGCGGCAACGCCGCATGGCGAGGCAGTCGACCAGCCGCACGGCCGCCGAGGCATGCTCCACGAGCGCCGCCCGCGCTCGAGCGTCGATTGCCCCTGCGAATGCCATCACGATCGCATGGCGGAGGTGAGGATCGACATGGTCACCATGGTCACCTTGAACATCGCGTTCCGCCATCGTGACGAGCGACTGA
Source organism: Pirellulales bacterium (assembly GCA_044236455.1). Lineage (GTDB taxonomy): Bacteria > Planctomycetota > Planctomycetia > Pirellulales > UBA1268 > CAMCQY01. Next base: position 6,208 of record JBIIGJ010000142.1, on the reverse strand, counting down.
GCCACCGTATCGGAGCCGGGGCCCAACTGCCCAAGCGCCATGGCCGCCGCAGCCCGCACCTGAAGGTTGTCGTCGGCGAGCCGGTCGAGCAGGGCGGCACGAGACGCCTGCCTGCTCGCGGCTACGCCGTCGGCAGCATCCACACGGCCGGCCAACGCCTCGCCCAGGTTTCGCGCTGCCACGGAGCGGATCTCCCAGGCGGGATCGGCGACCGCGGCAGCGATCACCGCCAGCAGCTTCTGCGCTGCCGAGCCGTCGCCGCGGCGGGCGATCTGGCACAGTCCTGTGAGGGCATGCACACGCGACAGCAGCGGCTGCGATTGATCCGCAACGATCGCTTCGAATGTCGCTGCCTCTCCGCGACGAGCGAGTTCCCACTGTGCCTCCAGCCTGAGCCGCCGATCGGCATGGCCCAACAGCTGCGCGAGCCGTGGCGATGCCAGTGCAGACCACTCGCCCGCCAGAAGCGCCGCCACGTCACCGTCACTCGTCGGCTGCGGCTCGGTCGGCACAAACCGCCAGATGCGGCCCTTGCCCTCACCGTTCCAGCCCTGCACCCAGTCGCTCACCCAGACGGCACCGTCCGGGCCAAACTCGACATCGGTCGCGAGCACGTTCTTGAACGTCTCCTCCTCGTCGACGGGCTCGAAGCTCGCCCCCTTCGGCCGCAGTCGAAAGCTCCGCACCGAACTGCCGGCGGGGCCGCCACGAAAATCGGCCAGGAAGAAGCGTCCGTCGAAGTGGGCCGGCAGACCGCTGCCGGGATAGGCGGCGAAGCCCGACGGCCCAGCGCCGATGTGTGCCAGCGGGGGCACGAGGCCCGCCGGCTGCGAAGGGTTGGCCAGATGCCAGATCTTCTCACGATGCCACGGGCCACGGTCCCCCAGATACTGAAACGCCATGTTCCAGCCGGAATCGCTGCCGGGCATCACATGCACAAGCCTCGCCCTGTCGCCCGCGTCGGAGTTGTTGTCGACCGTGAAGAGATTGCCGAGATCGTCGAACGCGATCTCCTGCGGATTGCGGAGCCCAGTGGCAAACACCTCGAGGCCCGAGCCGTCGGCCTCACAGCGAAACACCGCGCCGCTGGCAGGATCGTGGGCCACGTGTGTCTCGCCCTTGCCGTCCTTGTATTCGACCTTGTAGCCCCGGTCGCCGATCGTGAAATAGAGCCGGCCGTCGGGGCCAAGCACGAGCCCGTGCATGTCGTGACCACGGAATGCCACGCGGGCGCCGTAGCCCGTCGAGAGCACGGCCCGCTCGGCCGGCGTGGCATCGGTGCGACCGTCGCCATCGAGATCGCGCAGCCGGTAGAGGCTCGGGATGCACGTCAGGAACACGTCGCCGCGGCGGGCGAGAATCCCGGCGGCGGTCCCCTCGATGAGCCCGTTGAAGCCATCCGCAAAGACGGTCGCCGTATCGGCCACGCCGTCGCGGTTCGTGTCGACGAGCAGCCGCACGCGATCATCATGGGTTTCCCACTCGCGTGCCTTGTCGCCGAGCAGCCGACGGTGATACGCCAGCCTGTCCTCGACCGACTGCGAGGCGAGGTCGGCGTCGACCCATTCGCTCGTATGGCCCCGGTTGTCGCTCACACCGCGGTTCTGCCGAAACGTCTCGCAGACAAAGACCCGTCCCTGTTCATCGATGGCGAAGGCGACGGGATTCGCCACATCGGGCTCGGCGGCGAAGAGTTTCACGGTCATGCCAGCGGGCATGCCAAAAGCCGCGCTCGCCTTGGCAGGCTCATCCGAGCGGGCCGCAACGACGGGCGGTTGGGGTGAGGCCGGAGGCCCTCCCGTGGGCACGGCGACCGCGGGCAACGCGACGGCAGCGACGAGGGCGACGCCCAGACAGACATCCCGACACCGGATGAAAATCATGGCCATCTCTCGTCCTCTTTTCTCGTCCTGGAATCGACTGGCAGCGGAAAACGACGCCGTCCTTGTTCTAGCTTAACCACGAGTATCGTCAGTGGCGATTTTCCCTCGTCAACGAACCTCACAATCGTGTAAGCGGCAGTCCATAATCCATAAGGATTACCCCCGCGCGGCAGGGCCGCCTGGGGCTACAATCTCGTCGACCGCATGGCGGGCGGTTGCTGCCGGCAAACGTTCTTGGCAGTGACGCCACGCGGCTCCACTCGACAGGCAAGGCATTGGCATGAGCGGCAGACCCCACGGCGATTCGTCCCACGGCAACGCGATTGACTGCATCGTCTGCGGCACCTGCGTGGCCGACATCCTCGTGCGCCCGGTGCCGCTCTCGCAGCCGGTCGGTGCCGGCCGGCTGTTTCATGTCGAGCCGATCGACGTGACCACTGGCGGCATCGTCTGCAACTCCGGCACCGCCATGCAGCGGCTCGGGCTGCGCGTGGCGGCGTCGAGTCTGGTGGGCGACGACCTCTGGGGCGGCGTCGTCCGGTCGCGGCTCGCGGCCGAAGGCATCGACACCGCGGCCCTCGAACCGCACGCCACGCTCGCCACCAGCACGACGGCCGTCCTCATCGACCCCAGCGGCGAACGCAGCTTCGCCCATCACGTCGGCGCGCCGCAGGCGATCGATCTCGCTTTCATCAAGCGGCAGGCGGCCCACTTCGGCAACAGCCGCATGGCACTGGTCGGCTATTTTGGACTCTTGCCGTCGCTCGAGCCGGTGCTGGCCGACGCGCTCGCCGCCATCAAGGCGACAGGCTGCCAGGTGGCCCTGGAGACGGGTGGCTCGGGCGGCACGCTCGCACAACTCGCGCCGGCCCTGCCACACGTCGACATCTACGTGCCAAGCCTCGATGAGGCCGTCCACCAGACCGGTCTCTCCAACCCGAAGGAGATCATCGACTGCTACCGGCGGCACGGGGCAGGGGGGATCGTGGGGGTGAAGCTGGGCACGCAGGGCACGCTGCTGAGCCCCGCGGCGGGCGAACTGCTCGAGATCCCGTGCGTGACCGCCCCCGGGCCGGTCGTCGACACCACCGGCGCCGGCGACTCCTTTCTCGCCGGCCTGCTCACTGGCATCCTGCGGGGCATGCCGGTCCGCGAGGCCGGCCTGCTCGGCGCTGCCACCGCCGCCTGCTGCGTGACGGGCCTGGGCGCAACCGCGGGCCTGCGGTCATTCGACGACACGCTTCGGCTGGCCAGGAGCACCGGTTGATCGCATGACAAGAAGCCCCCGGCGGAAGCCGGGGGACTCCGGGCGCAAACACCTTCGCGCGTGCCATGCTCACGACTGCAGATGAAAATCGATCACCAGAGGAAGGTGGTCACTCGCCGTCTTCGACAGGCTCGTCTTCACGATCCGGGCCTGCCGCACCGCGATCGCCCCGCGAACGAACGCCTTGTCGAGCGCCCCGACCGCCAGCCACGCCGGAAACGATCGGAACCTGCCGGCGGGGCTCGTCACCTGCGCGAAGCCGTTCGCGGCCAAGCTTGCGTCGGCAAGCGTGTCGCGCCAGTCGTTGAAGTCGCCGACAACCAGCGTCGGCAGGTTGTCGGCCGACCGGAAGAGCATGTGGCCGAGCAGGCGTTCCATCTGCCAGTGCCGCTCCCGCTCAGCCAAGCCCAGATGCGTGTGCACCAGGTGCAGCGGGCCTTCGGGACTGTCGATGAGCAGAAGCTGCGCGCCGCGGGGCTTCCGCGTGCCCTGCCGCAGCAGGATCCGGTGCCGGCTCTCCACCGGCCACCGCGACAGCACGAGATTTCCGTATCCACCGTTGCCGACCGCCACGTTCGCCTGAAACACCGAGTGGGCACGGAAGTAACGCGAGAGGAGCCGCGGCTGATCATCGAACCGGCTCCGCCGCACATGCCGATCCACCTCCTGCAGGCAGATCACGTCGGGATTTTCCGCCTCGATGCAGTCGATGATCCGCGCAAGCGAATACCGCCGGTCGCGGCCACCGATCCCCTTGTGGATGTTCCAGCTCAGCAGTCGCATGAGAAAACAAACGCTGACCGCAGTCAGCCTTTCTGTTTCTGCCGCATGTAATACCGTTGCACGCGGGCCACGCACGGGCGGCCGTCGGGGCTCTTCGTCGTGCAGGCGGCATCGGGCTGGCCGGCCTTCTGCACCACCGCCCGCACCCGCGAGGGCACCGGTTCCGCGAGGTCGGCGTCGACGTCGTCCACCGTGAGGCCGTGGCAGCAGCAGAGTGGACCGGCCGGATCCTTCGGCCAATAGAGGCCGTGGGCGGCTTCGACCTCCACGCTCCGTTCGAAGAGGTCGAAGTAGGCGATCGTGCAGGCGTCGTTCGCGCACCAGTAAGCAGGCTCGCCGAGCGACTCGGCGGCGTCGGTGGCCAGATGGGCCCGCAGCGTTTCAGGCCCCACCGGCAGGCCATCGGCGCCGCACCGCGGGCACCGCGGCGGCAGGCTCGAATCGGGCTCCTTGCAGAAGGCCTTGTTCACAAAACCATTTCCCTGAAGTAGTTCATTCTGTTCAACGGATTGTAACCTAGGCAGAGGTTGAGCCGCCCACACCGCCGGGGGCGGTGAACGCCTCCGACTCGAAGCGAGGATACGCTGACTCGCTTCGGCTTCCCCCGACCCCCGAATCCTTCACACGGATCAAGAAACCGCTTCACCGTACCGAACTGCATCTAGGCTTCCATCATGCACGGCCACGAAGACATCCGCATCGGCACGCTCGTGCCCGCCCACGACCGCACCGCGGAGGTGGTCCGCCAGCTGCTGCCGCACGGGTTCGAGACTTTCCAGATCAGCTTCGGCAAGAGCGTTGGCGACGCCGATCTCTTCGGGCTAGCCGACGCCGTCCGGCGGGTGCTCGACGCCTGCCCGGTTACGAGCGGCGACCTGCCGCCCCGCATCAGTTCGATCGGCGTCTACGGCAATCCTCTCACGAGCCCCGAAACGATCCGCGATTGGGAGCGGCTCATCGACGCCGCGGCCAGCTTCGGCTGCGACGTCGTGTCGGGCTTCGCCGGAAGGATTCCGGGCCGGCCCGTGCCGGAGTCGTATGGTCGATTCGGCGAGGTGTTTCGGCCGCTGGCCGCCCGCGCGGAAGAAAAGGGGGTGAGACTTGCCTTTGAAAACTGCGAGGCCCGTGGCACCTGGGAGTCGGGCGATCGCAACATCGCCCACGCGCCGCAGGCCTGGGAGGCGATGTTCGGCGAGGTGGAGAGCCCGGTGATCGGCCTCGAGTGGGAGCCGTGCCACCAGATCGTGAGCTTCGTCGATCCGCTGCCGCAGCTGCGCCGCTATTGCCACCGCATCTGGCACATTCACGGCAAGGATGCGACGGTCTTGTGGGACGTGGTCCGCGAGCACGGCATCCGCGGCGGCGTACAATACATCCACCACCGCACGCCCGGCTTTGGCGACACGAACTGGACCGACCTGATCAGCACGCTCAGGCTCCACGGCTGGCGGGGCAGCATCGACATCGAGGGCTTTCACGATCCGGTCTACCGCGACGCCCTCGAGACCACCGGGCAGGTGGCGGCTCTGGAGTATCTCAAACGCTGCCGCGGCAGCCGCTTCGTGCCCAACGTGTTTTAGGTCATACCGCCGCTGATGGCTCCGCCCGCCCCCGACACCCGGAGGTTCCACCATGAAAATCCAGCAGTATTATCTCGCCTGCCTATCGCATGCGTCGTACATGATCACCGACGACGTGACGAAGACGGCGGCCGTCGTCGATCCGCAGCGCGACATCGACCAGTATCTCGCCGATGCCATGGCGGGCGGTTACACGATCAAGCACGTCTTTCTCACACACTTTCACGCCGATTTCGTGGCCGGGCACATCGAACTCCGCGACAAGGCCGGCGCGACGATCCATCTTGGTCGCCGGGCCGCGGCGGAATTCGAGTGCGTTCACATGAAGGACGGCGACACGGTCGATTTCGGCGACGTGCGGCTCGAGATCATGGAGACCCCCGGCCACACGCCAGAGGGCATCTCGATCCTCGTCTACGACCTGGCCAAGAGTGCGGAGGAGCCGCTCGCCGTGCTCACCGGCGACACGCTCTTTATCGGCGACGTCGGCCGACCCGACCTGCTGGCCAGCATCGGCGTGACGGCCGGCGAACTGGCCGACATGCTCTACGACAGCATCACGAACAAGCTCGTGACGCTGCCCGACGCCACGCTCGTCTACCCGGCCCACGGCGCAGGCAGCATGTGCGGCAAGTCCCTCTCCAAGGAAACGGTCTCAACGATTGGTGAGCAGAAAAAGTTCAACTACGCCCTGC
>JBIIGJ010000045.1:0-25392 GCA_044236455.1 Pirellulales bacterium | reverse complement strand
TCGAACTGCACAACCCGCGGCTGTGGCGGGTGCCGCCGCGGCAGTTCGGCGAGATCGCGATGACCTCGCTGCGAACGCTCCTCGGCCAGGCGTCGATGTGACGGGTTCGGGGCCGGCCACGCCCCGTTGCCGGACGTTCGCTTCGGGCATCCTGCCCTTCGCTCACTCGATGCTGACTGCGCTCCGGCATCCTGCCTGCGCTGGTCAGCAACGCCGGCTCTCGGGGCATGGCCAGCCCCTCGCGGATCGATCGGGTTCCATAGAAGCCCGAAGTGCAAGCGACGGGAAAGGCGCTATCCGTGAAGCCAGGACCGGAGAGCCTCACGAGTCCATCTCACCTATTCCGGGAAATCACGCAGCAAATTGGCGCGGGCCTCGATCTCGTCGATCGGCCGCAGGCCCGCGTTCATGCCGGCAGGCAGGATGTCGAAATGGCGGGCGCCCGTCAGCGTGTCCACCATCTCGTGACAGAAGCCGTCGCGGGTCACCCAGAGTGCCGGGGCGTGACGGCGGAGGTCGACCGGCACGGAGTAGGTCCGGAGCGTCTTGCGGCGATGCTTGACGTATTGCGGGAAAAACGAGAGAGCCAGTTCCCGCAGGTTGCGGTAGATCGGATCTCGGTAACGCAGATACGGGCTGTTGCTCTTCGAGATCGCTCCCCAGAAGCGGCCGCGGCGAAAGAGGGCCATGACATGATCGACGTCGCCCCGCGCGGCCCCGAGATCGATGAGCAGCGGGGGATAGCCGTTGAGCCAGAGGGCGCAGGCTGCCACGAAGGCCCCCTCGATGCAGTGCGCATGCCCCTGCCGGAGCACTCCGACGACCGACAGGGCTGTGGGACCGTCGCTCTGGTAGTTCCACCGGAGCCGGCTGACGAAATCCTGGATCCGCTCCGGCGTGCGCAGCCCCTGCAGTTGTGTGGCCATCGCCTTGGACAGCCCGATTTCGACGCCTAATTTCACCCGCGCATTCATGCGTGCCTCGGCAGGCAGACTACCCATCCTGCCAGGGAGTCTCAACCGGGTAGCTTGCAGTTTTATGAGCCTGCCCAATGCTCGCCGCAGGAAGCCCTCCTCGGATAGAATTGGGGCGTCAGCGGATCCTGTGGTTCACTGGGATGATCAGTTCAACGAGGGAGCACATCGCCGATGTCGCGGCAATCGCGGTGGTTTCGGGTGGCGGTTCTCATCGTCGTCGTGACGCTTTCGTGGTGTCAGCCGCGAACTGCCTCGGCGTGGTTTGGCCGGTGGCATCGCGGCTTCTATGGCGCGGGCTTCCGGCCCTGGTGCGGCCCGGTGTTCGCCCCGCGTTGCTATGGTGGCTGGGGCGGCTGGTATGGCGGCAGTCGCTTCGCCTTTTCAGACTCTGTCTACGTGGCCGGTCCATTTGGCGGCTTCTTCTCGGGATCGGTCTCCAGCTACGTGATCGGTCCTGGTTGTGGCTGGCGTGGCTTGGGTTGGGGAGGCGGCTATGGATTCCCCTGCACCTATTATCCCTACCCCTATGGCTATGGCTGCTGGGGCTATACACCGATCGTCGTGTCGCCCTATGGCGGATCGATCGCCCCCGTCTACGGACCGGCGGGCGTGCTGCCATTCATGGGATTGTCCTCGACAGTGCCGTCCAGAGTGACCGCGAGCGGTCTTGCTGCGCCACCGGCCCCGCAGCTCGCGCTGGGGCGAGCCGCAGCAGCTGCTCCCGCGCCGGCGATCGCCGTGCGAGCGAGCAATGGCGTCGCCCGCCTGCGGGCCGCCAGGCTGGTAGCCATCGGCGACCGGCATCTGCGGACAGCGGTCGAAAATCCCACCAAACTGGCCGCGGCACTCGACGCGTATCGCAGGGCAGCCACGATCGCGCCCGATCTGGCCGACACGTTTCTCCGGCAGGCGATCGTGCTCACGGCACTCGAACGGCCCGATGATGCCGCGCGGGCCGTCGACCGGGCGGTCGTCATTGATGCCCGTCTTGATACCCGTCTGGGTGCCGATGAGCGGGCCGCCGTTGCGGCCCACGAGAGGCTCCCTCCAGACCCCGTGTTTGGTGACAGGCCCGACGCCGGCCCGACGACGCTGGCCTCGCGGAGTGCGGACCTGCTCGCCCGGATCTTCCGGGCCGATCCTGCCGGCGAAGGCCCGGCGGTGGCAGCCGCGGCCGGGCCCAATTGGATCGCCGCACGCTGGCTGCAGCAGGCGGCAGGTGGGCAGCCGCCGGAGGCTCTGGCACCGGGGCAGGTGAACGCCGTCGCCGCCAAGTAGCCGCGGGCCGGCCTGGCACGCGGAGGCTCCCCGACGCGGCAAACCTCCCCGTCGTGGCCAACCTGGGTATGCTGGCTGCATCATGGCACCCACATCCATTCCGGCTTCTTCGTCGCGGCAGTCGTGTGAGCGGATCGACCTGAACTCGGCCGACGGACGGCAGCGGCTCGACGCGCTGCGGGCCAAACTCGCCTCGCAGGGCGAACTGGTGAGCCCGGCCGGCCGTCAGCGGACGATCGACGTCTTCGGCGAGCCCCTCACGCCGCGGCAGGTGGTCGAACGGATCTGCGGAGACGTGAAGGCCAAGGGGCTCGCGGCACTGCTTGACTACACACGTCGGATCGACGGCGCAACCGTCTCGCGGGAGTCGCTCTTCGTCGATGCGGCTGCGCTGGCCGCCGCCCATGCGGCTGTCGAGCCAGGCTTCCTCGCCGCCGTGCGACGGATCAAGGCGAACGTCGAGCGGTTTCAAGAGGCCCTGCTGGCCCGCGATGTCGAGGTGCCGTTGCCCGGCGGTGGTTGCCTGCGGCAGCGTTATCTACCGATGAATCGCGTGGGCGTTTGCGTGCCCGGCGGCGCTGCGGCCTATCCGTCGACGCTCCTCATGACCGTCGTGCCGGCCCGCGTCGCCGGCGTGAAGGAGATCGTCGTCGTCGCCCCGCCCACGAAATTCGGTTCTGAAAACGCCCACGTGTTGGCGACCTGCCACGAACTGGGCGTGAAGACCGTGCTGCGGGCCGGGGGCGCGCAGGCGGTGGCGGCGATGGCCTACGGCGTGGAAGGGCTCGCACGGGTCGATAAGATCGTCGGCCCCGGCAACCTCTTCGTGGCGCTCGCCAAGGAGCATGTCTATGGCGATGTCTCGATCGACTCGATCGCCGGTCCCAGCGAGATCGTGATCGTCGCCGATGCTGTCGGCAATCCCGAATTCATTGCCGCCGACATGCTCGCGCAGGCGGAACACTCCCCCGGTTCGGCGATCCTGCTCACCTCGAATTCGTCGCTCGCCGACCGTGTGGCCGAGGCCCTCGAACGCCGGGTGGCGGTGCTCGAGCGAAGCGATCTCACCCGCGACAGTCTCGAGCGTTTTGGCGCGATCGTGGTCACGCGGGGCGACGACGAATCGGCGCGCTTGGCCGATGAACTCGCGGCCGAACATCTTTCGATCGATACGGCCGACCCGGAGGCCACCCTGGCCCGGATCCGGCATGCCGGTGCGGTATTCCTGGGCCCCTACAGCCCGGTGGCGGCTGGTGACTACGCCGCCGGTCCGTCGCACGTGCTGCCCACCGGCGGCACGGCACGGTTCGCCGCCGGCCTCTCGGCCAACGAATTCCTCCGCGGCGGGAGCGTGATCCGGCTCGCCCAGGCCGACCTCGCGGCACTGGCCGCCGACATCACGACGATCGCCGACACAGAGGGCCTCACGGCCCACCGCCGCAGCGTGGAGGTCAGGCTGGCGTCCGAAGGAAACACCGGGCCATGACATGAGGCCTCGTACCCCGATCGCGACGCTGCTGGTGCTTTGCGGCGTGACGGCCGTCGCGGCTGCCGAACAGTTCGGTCCCGGCGATCACACGTTGTCCCTCGCCGTGGGCGGCCTGCAACGATCCGCGATCGTCCACATCCCTCCGCAGTATGACCGCACCGTAGCGATGCCAGTCGTCCTGGCATTCCACGGCGGCGGAGCGAATGCGGACAACATGGTTCGCTTCAGCGGTCTCAACGACAAGGCCGACGAGGCCGGGTTTATCGCGGTCTATCCCAACGGCACGGGCCGGCTGCAGAGAATGCTCACCTTCAACGGAGGCAACTGCTGCGGGCAGGCTGCCGCCAACGGTGTGGACGACGTCGAGTTCACCCGACGGCTGCTCGACGACGTCGCGAATGCATGTACCATCGATCCGAAGCGGGTGTTCGCCACCGGAATGTCGAACGGCGGCATCATGGCCTACCGCCTGGCCTCGGAACTGTCGGATCGCATCGCCGCCATCGCGCCGGTGGGCGGACCGATGGGCACGAAGACCTGCAACCCGACGAGGCCGGTCTCCGTCATCCACTTCCATGGCACGGACGACGCATTCGCTCCGTTTCAGGGTGGCCGGGGAAAAGGACTGTCCGGTACCGATTTTTATTCAGTGCCAGACTCAATTGCAGCCTGGGTCGAGGCCGATGGCTGCGGCCCAACTCCCGTCACGATCAGGTTGCCCGACAAGGCCGCCGATGGCACGACCGTCACCCGCACGACCTACGGACAGGGGAAGGATGGTGCAGAGGTCGTCTTGATCGTGATCGACGGGGGCGGGCACACCTGGCCCGGGCGGGAGCCACGGCTGGCGGCCTTGGGGATATCAACCCGGGACATTTCGGCCAACGACCTGATGTGGGAATTCTTCGAGCATCATCCGCTGCCTTGAGCATCGGGCCGGTGGCTCCGGCTGTGGCGGTTGTAGCGTCGCCCTGACCGGACGGTTCCCGACGGTTGTGCGGTCCCCTAAATGCGTGGGCGGGTGTCGCCCCGACGGTGAGGTAGACTTGGACCGCGGTCGGGTCCATGGCCGCCCCTCACTCCTGATACGCTCGCGATGTCGCTCCCTCCGCCACAGTCCGCTCCCTCCGCCGCTCTCGTTCGGCCCGAGATCGCGGCGCTCTCCGGCTATGTCCCGGGTGAGCAGCCGCAGTCGGGCAAGTGGATCAAGCTCAACACCAACGAGAATCCCTACCCGCCGTCGCCAGCGGTGGCCCGAGCGATCATCGCCACCACCGCCGGCCGCACGCTCGCGAAGTATCCCGACCCGCTGGCCACCGTCTTCCGGATGCGGGCCGCCGAGGTGCTGGGCGTCTCCCCCGACTGGATCCTCTGCGGCAACGGCAGCGACGACCTGCTCACGATCCTTGTCCGCACCTTCGTCGGGGCGGGGGAATGGCTGCGGATGCCCTATCCCAGCTACATCCTCTACCGCACGCTCGCCGGCATCCAGGGAGCCCACTGCGACGAGTTTCATTACAAACCCGACTGGTCGCTCGACGATGCCTTCGCCGCGACGCGGACCTCTGGCGGCGAAGCGATCAAGCTGGCGATCATCGCCAATCCCAACAGTCCTTCCGGCACGCTGCTCCCGCCTTCGCGGGTCGCCACGCTCGCCGACAGGCTCGCCTGCGCCGTGGTTGTCGACGAGGCCTACGGCGATTTCGCCGACGCCAACTGCCTCGACCTCGTGAAAAACAACCCCCGCGTGATCGTCACGCGGAGCTTCAGCAAGTCGTACGCCCTGGCCGGCCTCCGCTTCGGCTTCGCCGTCGCCCAGCCGCAGGTGATCGAAGAACTGCAGAAGGTGAAGGACTCCTACAACTGCGACGCCCTCTCGATCGCCGCGGCCACCGCTGCCATCGATGATTCGTCGTGGCTGGCCGACAACCGGGCCCGGATCATCGCCACTCGCCAACGGCTCACCGAGAGCATGCGTTCCCTGGGATTTCATGCCGAGGAGAGTCAGGCCAACTTCGTTTGGTGCACGCACCCCGAGCGGCCGCACAAGCCGATCTACGAGGCACTGAAATCACAAGGCATCCTGATTCGGTTCATGAACTATGCCGGCTGGGGCAACGGCCTCCGGATCACCGTCGGCACCGACGAAGAAATCGACGCCTTTCTCGCCTGCATCAAGACGATCTGACCGATTCATCCCACGCCCCGCATTCCCTGCTGTACGCCAACGCCATACGCAAACGCCATGCCACGCACCGCCACCGTCTCCCGGAAAACCGCTGAAACCGACATCGTGCTGTCGATCGACCTCGACGGCACCGGCAAGGCCGAGATCCAGACCGGCCTCGGCTTCTTCGACCACATGCTCACGCTCCTGGCCGGGCACTCGCTCATCGACCTGAACGTGCGGTGCACGGGCGATCTGCATGTCGACGGCCACCACACGGTCGAAGACGTCGGCCGAGCCCTGGGCACGGCGGTGAAGGACTGCCTCGGCGACCGCCGCGGCATCCGCCGCTACGGCCACGCGATCATTCCGATGGACGAGTCGCTCGCCACCGTGGCCGTCGACCTGGGCGGCCGCACCGCGATGGTGTTCGCCGTCGACTTCCCGGTCCCGACGATCGGCACGTTCGACTCGCAGCTTGTCGAGGTCTTCTGGGAGAGCTTCGCGGCCACTCTCGGCGCCAACTTCCACGCCATCCTGCACCACGGCCGCAACGGCCACCACATCGCCGAAGCGGTCTTCAAGGCGGCCGCGCGGGCCATCCGCATGGCCGTCGAAGCCGACCCGCGCCAGCGCGGAGTGCCCAGCACTAAGGGCACGCTGACGCAGGAGTAACTCGTGGCGAGGGACGGTTCGGGGCTGGCCACGCCCCGTCGCCGGACGTTCGCTACAGGCATCCTGTCCTTCGCTCACTCGATGCTGACTGCGCTCCGGCATCCTGCCTGCGCTGGTCAGCAACGCCGGCTCTCGGGGCATGGCCAGCCCCTCACGGATTCATCACAGCACTAGAAAGCTGTCTCTCGAACCTCACGGTGAAGCCGGGATCGGCGGAAGCTCGAGGAGCATTAGGATTTTTCGACCTTCTGAGGAATGCGCTGCCACAGGTCGTGAAAGGAGAAAAAGCCGTAGCGAAGCGACTTCTGCCGTCCCGGCGGCGCGTCGCCACGAGACGCTGACTCCGCGCGCCGCGCACACTACTCGTTGACGTAGGTCTCGAGAAAGCGGGCAAGGCGGTGGAAGTCGCTGCCGCGTTCGACGTAGCGGACGACCGTCACGAGCGTGTTCGGATCGACCAGCTCCTCGAACGGCACGTAGTTCAGGTCGAGCTGGCCCGACACGCTCACCATCACACCATTCAAGCCCCGCTCGGCGAGGGCCCGGTAGGCGCCCACGCCCAGTTGGCTGCCCAGCATCACGTCGAAGGCGTGTGGCTTGGCGCAGCGGGCCTCGTAGCCCAACTGCAGGCCGACGACCTTCCGCGAGCGACCCGTCTGTCGCTTGAACTCGTCGGCGACCAGCTTGGAGAACATCCGGCCCAGCTGCACCTGGGCGATCGAGATGTGGCCGTGCTCGTCGCGGGGAATGCCCTCCAGTTGCGCGCTCGGCAGGTATTCCGCCAGCCCCTCGGCCAGCACGATCACGCCGTACTGCTTGCCCTCTTCCTCTTCGCGGACCCGCATCGTCTTCACGATCCGGCCCACCACCTCCTCGATGTTCATCACCGGCTTGATCTTCGTCTGGCCGGAAGCGTCGGTCACCGTCTCCTCGCCACGGTACCTGCCGTGGATGTCCTCGACGCTGATCACGAGGCTCGCCTCTCCTGAGATCGCGGCCCCATAGGAGAGCCAGCCGGCGCTGCGGCCCATCGTCTCGCAGAGGTAGTAGCAGCGGCCCGCATCCGCGTCGTACAGCAGGTTGCGAATCTCGCCGCCGAGCGTGTCGACCGCCGTGAAATAGCCAAACGTGAAATCGATCCCCATGTAGTCGTTGTCGATCGTCTTGGGCAGGTGCACGACCGGAATCCGCTTGCTGCCCTCGGGCAGCCGGTCCTGATACAACTTGAATTTGTTGGCCGTCTTGAGCGTGTCGTCGCCGCCGATCGAGATCAGGGCCTCGACCCCCAGCGACAAGAGCCCCTCGTAGACGTTCTTCAGCGGTTGCACCCGTTGGGCATCATCGAAATGGGCGGGCGCCGATATGTGCTTGCCCGGGTTCGTCCGCGCCGTGCCCAGCATGATGCCCTGGCCGGAGCGGGTCCGCTTCAGGAATTCAGGCGTGATCACCACGTAGTCGCGGCCCTGGACGAGCGGCTTGTCGGCGGAGAACTCGGCGAGCGAGGAGTAGCCGTGCTTCATGCCGACCACCTCGGTGCCATTCCGCATGAACGACGTGGCCGCCGTCGAGATCACCGCATTGGCTCCCGGCGCCGGACCGCCGGCAAACAGGATGGCCACGCGGCGAAAATGATGATTGCCCTTCGGCGGGCGCGACAATGACTCACTCATGGCTTTCTCTCCTGATGGCAAACGGTCCAGATGCGTGGTGGAAAACGGTCATGTTCGTGTGGAAGGGCGTCACGTTCCTGAAACTGAAGCGGTCAGAGCCGCGATCGGCCAGCACTGGTCGCGATCAGGGGGCGGCGGCAGCGGTTCATCCGGCCAGCATCCGCTCCACGAACGTCGTGTCGACCTGCGACTCATGGAAGGCCGTGTTGGCCAGCACTTCCAGATGGAGCGGCACTGTGGTCTTGATCCCCTCGACCCGCAGCTCCTTGAGCGCCCGGATCATCGTCTGGATCGCCTCCTGCCGCGTCGGCTGGTGCACGATCAGCTTGCCTACCAACGAATCGTAGTGTGGTGGCACGGTGTAGCCGGCCGTCGCATGGGAATCAAACCGCACGCCGAAGCCGCCTGGCGCGATGATCCGCTCGATCCGCCCTGGGCAGGGACGGAAGTTGTGGGCGGGATCCTCGGCGTTGATCCGGCACTCGATCGCATGACCGCGCGGCACGATGTCTTTCTGCGTGAGACCGAGTTTCTCGCCGGCCGCCACCCGAATCTGCGCCTTCACCAGGTCGATGCCCGTCACCATCTCGCTCACCGGGTGCTCGACCTGGATCCGCGCGTTGACCTCGATGAAATAAAAGTTGTCCTGTTGGTCGACGATGAACTCGACCGTGCCGGCTGAGTAGTAGCCGGCGGCCTTCGCCAGGCGAACCGCCGCCTCGCACATCTTCTTGCGGGTTTCCTGGGGCAGGCGTGGGGAGGGGCTCTCCTCGATCAGTTTCTGGTGCCGACGCTGCGTCGAGCAGTCGCGCTCCCAGAGGTGCACGATGTTGCCGTGCTGGTCGCCCAGGATCTGGATTTCCACGTGCCGTGGCCGTTCGACATACCGCTCGATGTAGATGCCGGGATTGCCGAAGGCCGCTTGCGCCTCGGCCGAAGCCTGCTGCCAGGCGCTCGCCAAAGCCAGTTCATTGGCGGCCACCCGCATGCCCTTGCCGCCGCCGCCGGCCGTTGCCTTGAGCAGCACGGGATAGCCGACTTCCCTGGCGACCCGCACCGCTTCCTGCTCGTTCGATATCAGACCATCGCTGCCCGGCACGGTGGGCACGCCGGCCTCGCGGGCCAGGGCCCGCGCGGAATTCTTGTCACCCACCCGCTCCATCGCTTCCGGTGTCGGACCGATAAAGCCGATGTTGCACGAGCGGCAGACCTCCGCGAAGTGGGAGTTTTCCGAGAGAAATCCGTAGCCGGGATGGATCGCCTGCACGTTGCCGATCTCGGCGGCGCTGATCACCCGGTCGATTCGCAGGTAGCTGTCGGCCGCCCGGGCCGGCCCGACGCAGATCGCCTCATCGGCCAGTTCCAGGTAGGGTGCGCCGCGGTCTGCCTCGCTGAAAATGGCGACGGTCTCCACGCCCAGTTCACGGCAGGCGCGAATGACACGCAGGGCGATCTCGCCTCGATTGGCTATCAGAATCCGCTTGAACATAGAGGGGTCCCGCCAGAAGCTCAGGCCAGTGACGAAAAGAAAAGATCGGGAGGCGGCGCCTCGCGATCACCACGCGCAGGGCAGATTCACGCCCCCGGATCGACCTTGATGAGCGGCTGACCAAACTCGACAGCAGCCCCATTTTCCACAAGAATTGCCACGATCTGGCCTGAGACACCGGCGGGGATCTCGTTGAAGACCTTCATGGCCTCGACAATGCAGACCGTCTTCTCGGGACCGATTCGGTCGCCCACCTTTGCGAACGGTGCAGCATCGGGGCCGGAAGCCTTGTAGAAGGTTCCCACCATCGGACTCTTGATGATGAGCATGCCGGCATCGGCATCCGCCCGTGGGGCCCCGGCCGCAGCGGCCGGCCGGGCGGCTGCATGGGCGACGGGAGCCGATGGGGTGACGATCACTTCGCCTCCGCGCTTGATTCGCACGCGATGGTCCGCCTGTTTCAGGTCGATCTCCGACAGATCGTGCTCCTTCATGAGCTCGATCAAGCGGCGGACCTTCTTCACGTTGAACAGATCACCCGGGTTTTCTGCGGCACTCATGAGGGGACACCCATCTCCTTGGAATCCAAGCTATCCTGTCCTGTCGCGTGCCGGCGAAGGTAGTCCCTTGCGATCGGTTCAGTCAAGGTAATCAGCCGGCCGCCCAGAATTCGCCTCCTAACGATTCCGCCAGAGGTCGCAGCCAGATGCCAGCGGCTCCGGCGGCCGGAAACCCCAGGAACAAGCCTGCGATGCCACCAGCCGACCTGCCGAGGCTGCCCAGCCGCCGCCGCGATACCAGCAAACACGACTACGGACGAGTCGTCGTCGTGGGGGGGGCTGCCGGCATGGCCGGAGCGCCGGCGCTCACGGCGATGGCGGCGCTCCGGAGTGGCGCCGGGCTGGTCGAGGCGCTCGTGCCGGAGCCGGTTGCCGCGATTGCCGCCGGCTTCGATCCCTGCGTGATGACCCGCGGACTCCCGGGGCGGACCGACGGCACGTTTGCCACCGATGCCCTCGAGGAGATCGAGACGCACGCCCGCCGGGCAGACGCGGTGGCCGTTGGTCCCGGGCTCGGCCGGTCCGACGCGGTCGTCCAGATCGTGGTGCACCTCTGGCGGCACCTCCCGCAGCCGGCCGTCTTCGACGCCGATGCCCTTTGGGCGCTCGCCCATACCGACCGTGGGTCACTTGCCAATCACGCGGGGCCGCGGATCCTCACGCCGCATGCCGGCGAGATGCTCAGGCTGCTCGGCGCCGATCCGTCATCCAGCCGGGCCGGCGATCGGGCCATGCTCGAACGCGAGGCTGTCGCGTTGGCCGGGGCGATCGACGCGGCGATCGTGCTGAAGGGGCCGGCGACGCTGATCACCGACCGCACGCGACAGGCGCACAACGACACCGGCAACCCCGGCATGGCGACGGCGGGCACCGGCGACGTGCTCACCGGCGTCACCGCCGCGCTGCTGGCCCAGCGACTCTCCCCCTTCGAGGCCGCCCGGCTTGCCGCCTGGGTGCATGGCAGCGCGGGCGACGTCGCCGCGGAGTCGCTCGGCGAGATTTCAATGACGGCCCGCGACCTGCTCGACCGGCTGCACGTGGCGTTTCGGGACGTGAGCCTCTAAGAGTGTGTCGCGCCGGGCGGGCTCCCCGAACACGCTGCGCTCGCTCGGCGGCTCGGCGGTTGCGTCGGGGATGATGGTGGGCGATTGACGGCGAGGCGCCTGATGCTCGCTTCGGTGTTCGGGGAGCCCGCCCTCGTCGATAGGCATGGCAGGATGCCATGCGCAGCACCAGCAAACTGCGTTTGCCAAGCAACTGGCTGAGGACAGGCATCCGCCCGTCAGGGCGACACGATATCGTGTTTTGCGTGAAGCCAGCTCGCTTCGGTGTTCGGGGAGCCCGCCCTCGTCGGGCCGTGTCACCCACGACAAGAAGCCCCGGGTGGAAACCCGGGGACACCGCGAACGAACACCGGCCCGCTCGTCATCAACGCCGCTTGGCGGCCACGAGTCGTGTCACGTTCGCCACGCCGTCGTCCCTCGCGATCCACAGCCGCATGTCGGCGGTGGGCTCGACCCGGTGGCCACCGGTGAAGGATCCGAAGGCGGGGAGCACGAGCACTGACGGCTCCGCCACGAAGCAGCGGTCGGCGAGCCGGTCGCCGCTGGGGCTGCGGATCGAGACGGTCGGGTGCAGGTGGCCCGCGACCGTGAAGAGGTTCCGGTTGGAGACGTTGATCTCCGTGGCGGGTTCGTGCACGAAGTGAAATGGCGGCTCGTCGAGGCTGGGCAGGCAGGCGTCGAGGCCGAGCGACGCAGGCAGCCGGCCGACCGCGCGGTCGTGGTTGCCGAGCACGAGCACCACGGATGTCTTGTCAATCCGCGATCGCATCGCGGCGAACTCGGCGAACACCTGCGGCGTGCAGCCGCTCCGGGCGTGAAAGAGGTCGCCGAGCACGACCAGCCGCCGCACGTCGTGGGCATGCACCAGCTGATAGAGCCGTTCGAGATCGCGCTGTGCCGAGCCCTCCGGCACCGGGATGCCCGCCTGGCGAAATGTCGCCGCCTTGCCCAGATGCAGATCGGCTACCAGCAGCGTCTGCGAAGCGGGCAAGAGCGCCGCGCGGCCGGGCAGGAGCAGGATGTCGGGAGTGGCCGAGGCGGCAAGGGAAACGCCGTCTCCGCCCGGTTCGCATGCGATCCGCACCTCGCTCATGACCGCGTCGCTCCCGCGGCCTGCTCCAGTTCGCGGGCCATCTCGGTGATGCGTTCCAGCCAGCCCTGTGTGGTGAGCCGCGATTGCACCTGCTCGGCCCAGATCGGAAAGGCCAGCGGCGAGAGCCGGGGGGTGTCGATGATGCGGATGTCTTTCACGGCGATCGCTTCGACCGCCTCGCGGAGCCGGCCAAACTCGAACTGCTGCTCGAGCACCTCACGCCGCGTCTGCGCGAGCAGCATGTTTCCCGAGTCGTGTTCCGACAGCACGTCGAAGATCAGGCCGGCTGAAGACTGCGTCTGACGGCTGGTCCGCCGTCCGCCCGCCACGAGCCCCGCCACGCGGGCGATCTCGCGAAAATGCCGCCGCGCCATCTCCGTGCCATTGAGGCAGGCCAGCAGATCTTCGAGCAGATTGGCCGGCGACAGCACCTGCCGCCACTCCCGCTCGTGGCCGAAGAACGGCTCCCGTCCCGCCAATTCAAAGCCCCAGTCGGTGGCGGCCATCGTCAGCGTGCTGGGCTGCCGCTGCGCGATCCGCCAGGCCACCAGGGCCGCCAGCCCTTCATGCACGAGCCGGCCCGCGAAGGGAAACAGGAATGCATGCTGGCCTTCGCGGGAC
Source organism: Pirellulales bacterium (assembly GCA_044236455.1). Lineage (GTDB taxonomy): Bacteria > Planctomycetota > Planctomycetia > Pirellulales > UBA1268 > CAMCQY01. The sequence continues at coordinate 12,309 of JBIIGJ010000045.1, read as the reverse complement.
TGCACCCGCTCGATGAGCAGGCAGTCGTCGCCCGGCAGCCGGCTCCAACGGGCCTGCGTCTGGAGGAGCGGCAGCACGGCCTGCACTTCGGGCAGCAGGCCGCGTGTGGATGGCTTCGGCAGTTTGCCGCCCCGTTCCGCCGCCGACTGAACGAGGTCGAGCACCGCCGCCGAGAGCAGGGTGGAGAGCGGCATCCGGCCGCCGTTCCACCGCGGCACCTGCAGGGCCGCCGCTCCCCGTGACCGCTTCACCCAGGCGGTCAGGCCATCGAACTGGAAGAGCGTGAGGGGCCGGCCGGCGAACAGGAACCGATCCCCGGGGTTCAGTCGCGACACGAACGATTCTTCGACGGTGCCGAGCCGCCCGCCGCGGAGCCACTTCACGTCGACGGTGGCGTCGCCGGCGATCGTGCCGATCGACATGCGATGAAGCCTGGCGATCGCCTTGCTCGCCACGTACCAGCGACCGAAGCGTTCCGTGATCCGCGCGAAATTCGGATAGGCGGCGAGAGCCGGCCCGCCCCTCGCGGCGAAGTCGAGCGCCCACCGCCACGAGGCGTCGTCAATCGCCGCGAAGGCTCGCGTGCCCGCGACCTCGGCCCGCAGTTCCTGTTCGCGGAAGCCGCCGCTGCAGGCCACGGTGACCAGATGCTGCGCCAGGCAGTCGAGGGCGCCGGTGAGTGGACGGCGGGCCTCGACCACTCCCGCGGCCGCCGAACGCCGGGCCGCCGCGCATTCGATCAGTTCGAGCGCATGCGTGGGCACGCAGATCAGCCGGCCCGTGGCGCCGGGCGCGTGGCCACTACGGCCGGCTCGCTGCAACAAGCGGGCGATCCCCTTCGGGCTGCCGATCTGAAACACCTGCTCGACCGGTCCGAAGTCGACACCAAGATCGAGGCTCGACGTTGCCACCACGCATTTGAACCGGCCGCGGCGGAGACCGTCCTCCGCCGCCGAACGAAGTTCGCGGTCAACCGAGCCGTGGTGGAGCGCGATCACGGGCTTCCAGTCGGGCCGCGCAGTGCCGATCGCCTCGAACCAGCGTTCCGCCTGCGACCGCGTGTTGGTGAACACCAGCGACGTGGCGGCGGCATCGATCCGCTCGACCACCTGCGGCAGGAGTCGCATGCCCATGTGGCCGGCCCAGGGAAACCGCTCCATCGGTCGGGGGATGAGCGTTTCGATCTCGAGTGCGCGGGGTACGCGGGCCTGCACGAGCCGCGCGGCGGCCGCACGTGCCGGGCCGACGAGCGCGGCGACAGCCTCGTCGAGGTTCGCAAGCGTGGCGGAGAGGCCCCAGGTGATGACGTCGGGCGCGAGGGCCCGCAGCCGGGCCAGCGCCAGTTCCGTCTGCACGCCCCGCTTCGTCGAGAGCAGTTCGTGCCACTCGTCGACGACGACCGTCTCGAGTCCTGCGAAGACCTCGTGCGCATCCTCCAGCGACAGCATGATCGAGAGGGTCTCGGGCGTCGTCACGAGCGCCGCGGGGGGCCGGAGACGCAGGCGGCGGCGCTCGGTGGCCGAACTGTCGCCAGTACGGAGGGCCACGTCCCAGCGGCCGGACAGCCAGCCCTTGGAAAGATCTGCAAGCGGCGCTTCGAGAGCCCGGACCGTATCCGCGGCCAGCGCCTTCAGTGGCGTGAGCCAGATCACCCGCAGGCCCGTGCCCGGACCGAGCGCGCGAGCGCGGGCAAGCGCCCCCAGCCACGCGGCCAGCGTCTTGCCGGTGCCGGTCGGCGCATGCACGAGGCCGCTCGTGCCCCGTGCCATTTCCCGCCAGACCTCGCGCTGAAATGAAAACGGCTTCCAGCCGCGGTGCTTGAACCAGGCCGCCGGCCCCAAAGCACCGCTGGCGGCGTTCCCTCGCGCACTCCGGCTGCGCGCCTGCCGCGTTGTCATGGCATGGCCTCCGGATGCGGGGCGGCGGCGGGCGCTGTTGCGTCGATCAGCTGCAGCAGGTCGGCGAGCGAGCCTGCCTCGGGAGGCGACTTGTCCCGTCGCCAGCGCACGATCCGCGGAAACCGCACGGCCACGCCCGCCTTGTGCCGCGTCGAACGTGCGATGCCCTCGAACGCCAGCTGAAAAACCTGCGTCGGCTGCACCACCCGCACCGGTCCGTGCTTTTCGAGCGTCGTCGCCCGCACGATCCGGTCGACCTCGACGATCTCCGCGTCGGCCAGCCCCGAATAGGCCTTGGCCACCGGCACGAGCCGCCCGTCGTGCCAGACACCGAGCGTGTAGTCGCTGTGCAGCCCGGCCCGCCGGCCATGCCCGGCCTGTGCGTAGAGCAGTACGGCGTCGATCTCCAGCGGCTCGATCTTCCACTTCCACCAGTCGCCGCGGACGCGGCCAACGCCGTAGGGACTGCTCCGCCGCTTGAGCATGAGGCCTTCCACACCACGGTCGCGCGACATGCTTCGTGCGGCGGCGAGGCACTCCCAGGAATCGCCGACGACGCATGGCGAGTGCAGGAGCCGCGGGGGCACGGCGGCCTCGGTCTCCGTGACGGCGGCACCATCGGCCGCGGCCGCCCCGACGCCGGCAGTGCAGGGCAGGGGCACGATCGACTCGAGTCTCGTGCGTCGTTCCGCCAGTGGCAGGCTGCGGAGGTCGATGCCATCGTGTTCGAGCAGATCGTAGGCCACGAACACGCAGGGCACATCCTCGAGCAGCTTCTTGGGCACGCGGCGGCGGCCGCTCCGCTTCGAGACCGCTGCGAAGCCGAGCAGCGAGTTGCCCCGCACGGCCAGCAGTTCCCCGTCGAGCACCGTGCCGGCGGGAATCGCGGCGGCGGCGGCGATGATTTCCGGGAAGGACTCGTTGACGAGTTCTTCGCCGCGGCTCCAGAGCGTGGCGTCGGCACCGCGGCGCACGAGCTGTGCCCGCATGCCGTCCCACTTCCACTCCGCGAGCCAGTCGGAGGAGGAGCCCAGGTGATGCGGCTGGCCCTCGAGCGCCGAGGCGAGGAAAAACGGATACGGCCTGCGGGCGTCGGCCGCGGTCGGCTCGCTTGTCATCAGCCTCCGATAAGACTCGGCGTCGCTGACCCCATCCCCCATCAGCCGGTGCGCCATTACCGCCGGATCGACGCCGGCCACTTCCGCCAGCGCCCGGGCCACGAGCGTTCGCGACACGCCCACGCGGCAGCCGCCGGTGAGCAGTTTGTGCCAGACGATTCGCTCCCGCGGCGCGAGCCGTTGCCAGACGTGTTCCACGGTGGACCGTTTCTGCTCGTCGCTCGCTCCCCGCAAGGGCTCGATCGTGGTCCGCATGCACTCGGCCAGCCCCATGCCGACGCCCTCCGCCACCGCATCGGAGCCGCGGTGCGGCAGCACGAGCGCCAAAGTCTCGGCCAGATCGCCGACGTGGGCATAACACTCCTCCACCAGCCAGAGCGGAATGCCGGCGGCCTCCGCCGTCCACTCGCGGAGCAGCGCGGTCGAGACGGCCCGCAACTGCCTGCCGCCGGAGAGCACCTCGATCGCGCAGGCCGCATCCTCAGCGGGGGCCTCCGCGAAATACTCGCGGAGGGCGTCCACCTTCTCGTTCGTGCTCGTGGTGGCATCGAGCCGCCAGTAGAGGTCGGTGAACCGTTTCACTCCTGCTCCTCCTCGTGCTCGTCCGGCTCCGGCGGTTCGCGAGGATCTTCCTGATCGCCGTCATCGTCGCCGCCAGCCGCTGCCGCATCGGGCGACGCCTCGCCGGCGAACCGGGTGGGCAGTACGGAGGCATCGAGGCCGCGTTCCTGCAGCAGCCGAGTGAGCGTGTCGGTGAAGCCGTGGGTGACGAGCACGCGGCGGGCCCGCGAGGCCGCGATGGCGGTGAGCAGACCCGGAAAGTCGGCGTGATCGGAGACGACGAAGCCCTTGTCGAAGCCCCGCCGCCGTCGCACGCCGCGGAGCGTCATCCATCCCGACGCCATCGCCACGCTCGTCTCCCCGAAGATTCCCAGCCAGCGGCTGCCGGCCACGCTCGGCGGCGCGATCACGAGCGCGCGACCTCCTCCCATCCTCCGTGTGCGCGGAGGCACCCGGTCGATCGGCGGCAGACGCACACCGCTGGCCCGATAGGCCTCGACCATCTTCATCACGGCACCGTGGCCGATGATCGGGCCGATGGAGGGATCGACCGCCGCCGCCAGCCGCTGCGCCTTGCCGAGCGCGTAGGCGAGCAGCACGCTTGTGCGGCCGGCATCGCGGTTGGCCCGCCACCAGGCGTTGATCTCCGCGGCTATTCTTTCCGGATCCTGCCAGCGATAGACCGGCAGGCCGAAGGTCGACTCGGTGACGAACACATCGCACTCCACCGGCTCGAACGGAGCGCAGGTCGGATCGGCCTCCAGCTTGTAGTCGCCCGTCACCACCCAGGTCGTGCCGCCGTGCGACAGTCGCACCTGCGCCGAGCCGAGCACGTGCCCCGCCGGATGGAGCGACACCTGCACGCCGTTGATGGAGAGCGTCTCGCCGTGCCGCAGGCTGTCGATCGGCGCGGCATTGCCCACGCGGCTGCGGAGCACGAGCATGCCGGGGGCCGCACAGAGATAACGGCCGCAGCCCGAGCGGGCGTGATCGGCATGGGCATGCGTGATGATCGCGCGCGGCACCCGTCGCCAGGGGTCGATGTAAAAATCACCCTGGGCGCAGTAGAGGCCAGCTTCAGTCACAGTGAGCAGATCGGCCACGCGCGACGGCTCCCGGATCCGGGGGTCGAAGTCGCGCCAGACGGTCAGCGATACGCCTGCGAGCCGACGGCGGGGAAGCGATACCCACCGAATCCAAGTGGAGCGTAGCTGGGCCAGTCGCCCGGGACGACCCCCGGGGGCGTGCCGTACATCTTCCAGGTGGGGGTCCGCGGATTGGTTGGCGGCACGAAATACTTCGGACGCTGCTTGATTCCGGTCACATACGGCGACGCACCGGGCTGGTAGGGGGCCTGGTTTTGCGGCGTGCCGGTCGAGGCCGCGGACCGCGGGCCGGAAAACCACCGGGGGCCGGCGGCCGAGGCCGATTGGGCGGCGAGGCCGACGACGGCCAGGCACGCGACCCGCAAGCCGTAGCCAAACCAACCGCGGGAATCGCCGAACAGTCGCATGAAAGACTCCGTGAATCGCTCAATCGCTTATCAAGGAGAATCGGCACTGGATGGCCCAGTGGATGCGGAAACCGTCAGAGAGGCAACGTGCGACGGTTCCAACGATTGCACGGGCAGCGGTTCGGGGCTGCCCATGCCCCGTCGCCGGACGTTCGCTTCGTCGACCAATCCGCCGAGACGGATCGGTGCCCGCTGCCCTTCGCTCACTCGATGCTGACTGCGCTCCGGCATCCTGCCTGCGCTTGTCAGCAACGCCGGCTCTCGGGACATGGGCAGCCCCTCACGGATTCCGCCCGCGGTATATGAAACCTTCTGATGCTGAGGAGCCGGTCGGAGGCACGCGCAGGAGTCCGGTGAATTCTGCGACTCACGAGCGATGCAAGATTCGTCCAAGAGCATCCCGTAGCAGAATCCGCCGGCGACGAGCATGCCGCAGCCGGCGAACCAATGCGGGTGACGACGGTCAGCCCTCGCCCAAGGTCGCGTCGCCGCTGCGGCGTTTGCGCCGCGGCTTGGCCGGCTTGCCGTTTTCGCTCGCGACCGCCTCTTGTCCGCCGGCCCACTGGATCGTGATCGGCAGGTTGAACACCTTTTCGAAGAGGTCGGTCCGTCGCTCAGCCCCCCAGATGTCGACGAGCGGCTCCTGATCTGCCACCACATCGACGAACACGCGATCGTTCTCCAATCGCACCCGCACGTCGCGCACCTGCTGCGACCGGCTGCGGTCGAGGCCGCCGGCAAGCCGGAGGATCGCCGCCATCCGCTGCACGCGCGACTGGTCCTCCGGCGAGAGCCGGGCGAGGTTCTCGTGCTTCCGCTTGGGATGCGCGCCGCGGTGATACCTCGCGATGTTCGCGATCAGTTCCAGGTCGTGGGCCCGGATGCCGGGCAGGCGGCTGTTGCGGATCAAGTGATAGCTGTGCTTGTGATGCTGATCGTAGTTGATCACGTAGCCCACATCCTGCAGCCGGGCGGCACATTCCAGCAGCAGTCTGTCTCCCGCCAGCAGTTCCAGCGGGCCGGCAAGCTGGTCGAAGATGCGGCCCGCCAGGAGTGCCACCGTCCGGCCGTGCCCGAGTTCGCCCGAGCAGGCCGCCGCGAGCCGTTCGATGGCCGCATCGCGGTGGGCGGGATCGTCGATCGTCGTGCCCACCGCGTCGTCGATCATCTCCCGCACCAGGCCGTCACGCACGCCCCGCGTGTGGATCACGAGCGTGTTCACGCGGAACCGCTTCATGAGGGCGTCGATGATCGACAGTCCGGCGAGGATGATGTCGGCCCGGTCGGGAGTCATGCCCGCCATGCTTCGCCGCGACCGCAGCGGCATCTTGAGCAGGCGGTCGAGCAGGTGCCGCACCTCGGCGTGCGACACCTTGTAGCCGGCGACCGGGATGTCGACCTCCTTCTTGGACGCCATCACCAGTTCGGCGAGCGTGGTGAACGTGCCGCCGCAGCCGACGAGGAAGTGCGGCGCGAAGAGCGGACGCGTGGTCCGCTTCTTGAGGCAGAGGGCGACCTCCTCTTCCATTCTCGCGACATCGCGTTGGAAGGTCTCCGGCACCGCCCCTTCGCCGAGGGCGAACTGCTCCGTGAGCCGCACGGCCCCCAGCGGCGTCGAGAAGATCGATTCGATGAGGTTGCCGGTGGCAAACACCACCTCCGTGCTGCCGCCGCCGATGTCGGCGACGATCACGTTCTTGCCGGCCAGGTCGAACGCATTCTGCACGCTCGAGAAGGCGAGACGGGCTTCCCGATCGCCCGAGATCACCTCCACTTCGATCCCCACCTGCTCGCGGACGCGCCGGCAGAATTCGGGGCCGTTGCGGGCCTCGCGGACGGCGCAGGTGGCGATCGTTCGCAGGCCCGTGGCCTGGTAGCCCGCGGCGATCTGCTTGAATGTCCGCAGGGCGGTGATCGTCCGCTCCATCGACTCGTCGTCGAGTTGGCCCTGCCCGGAAACGCTCCGCCCCAGCCGCGTCGGCTCCCGTTCCTCGTCAAGGATCCGGTAGGCGCCGCCCCGCAGGGCCTCGGCCACGAGGAGCCGCACGCTGTTGGAGCCGATGTCGATGGCCGCCAAACGGCAGGCCATCTCGGCAGAGAGGTAGATCTGTTTGTCTTCGGTCGTTTCAGCGGCCATGAAGAGTCCTCGCAGGGGTGCGGCCCAATCATACATCGGGCCACGCCGCGGGAGCGCGGTGGGGGCGTCCCATACGCTACACTTCCCGGCCTCGCGCCCACCCCTCAGCGTCAGCCCGCCCGTGTCCCACATCCCGCCACCGTTCGTCGCCGCCGCCACCGCCCGCTGGACTCTCGAGTCGTCGGCCTGCGCCGTGGCCGTGGGCAACTTCGACGGCGTCCACCTGGGGCATGCGGCGATCGTCCGGCAGTTGTGTGCCGCCGCACGGCGGTTCGACGTGCCCGCCGTCGCGTTCACGTTCGACCCCCACCCGGCGGCGGTGCTGCGGCCGGACTCGGCCCCGGCCCCTTTGACGACCCCGGCCCGCCGTGCGGCATTGCTGCGGTCGCTCGGTGTCGACGCCGTGCTGGTCCAGCCGACCGACCCGGCGCTCGTGTCGCTGCCCGCGGAGGTTTTTTACGCCGAGATCCTGAGAAGCCGACTCCACGCCCGCGCGATCGTGGAGGGAACCGACTTCCGCTTCGGGGCAGGCCGTGCCGGCGACATCCACTTGCTGAAGACACTCTGCAGTCGCGATGACGTGACCCTGGAGACGGTGCCGGCCGTGATGGCGGACGGGCAGCCCGTCTCGAGTTCGCGGCTGCGCGGGCTGATCGCCGCGGGGGCGGTCCGCGAGGCGGCTCTCTTGCTGACGTCGCCCTACCGGCTCACCGGCACGGTGGTGGAAGGGGCCCGGCGCGGCGGCACGATCGGTTTTCCCACAGCCAACCTCTCGGGAATCGCCACGCTCTTGCCCGCGGCCGGCGTCTATGCCGCTCGTGTCACGCTCCCGGACCTCGTCACCATCCCCGCCGCCGTGCACATCGGGCCAAACATCTCCTTCGGTGAGACCCGCATCAGCGTCGAAGCTCACCTCATCGGCTTCTCTGGCACGCTCTACGGCAGCACGCTCGACGTTGACTTCCTTGCCCGACTGCGTGACACTCAGAGATTCGATTCGATCGACGCCCTCAAGACGCAACTGACAGCCGACGTGGCCAGGGCCTTGGAGGTCGTCGGCTCGCTGCCGGATGAGTCGCGGATCATCGTCTGACCACGTTCTTTCGCGTGGATGGAAGAGCCTCGACGACGATTCATATTCAGAGAGGAACGGAGACCACATGCGACTCGACTGGGCCAGTCTGCTGGAGATCCTCAGACAATCCAACCGCGTGGTGCTCACGAGCCACGTCCGCCCCGACTGCGATGCGCTCGGCAGCGAATTGGGCATGGCTGGCATCCTCGAAGCGCTCGGCAAGCACGTCAGGATCGTCAACGCCCAGGCCACGCCGGCGTCGCTGAAGTGGATCGATCCGGACGGAAAGATCGAGTCGCTGGCCGAGCAGGTGAAGCCGGCCGACCTCGCCGACCGCGACCTCCTGATCGTACTCGACACGAGCGCCTGGGCCCAGCTCGGCGCGATGGGCGAGGTGCTCAAAGCGATGCGCGATCGCGTGCTCGTGATCGACCATCACGTCAGCGAAGACGACCTCGGCGACCGCTGGTTCAAGGACACGTCGGCCGAGGCCACGGCGCGGATCGTCTCCGAGATCGGGCTACGGCTGAGGGTGCCGCTCACCGAGCGGATCGCCACGCCACTCTATGCCGGCCTGTCGACCGACACCGGTGGCTTCCGGTTTCCCTCCACGTCGGGAGAGTCGTTCCGCATCGCGGCCCGCATGGTCGATGCGGGGGCCAGCCCTCCGGCGATCTATCGGGAACTGTTCGAGCAAGACACGCTCGCCCGGCTCCATCTCGTCGGCCGCACGCTCTCGAGCGCCCGCGCCTCGCATGAAGGCCGGGTGATCACGTCGATCGTGCGGCTCGCCGACATCAAGGAGACTGCCGCGACGCCGCACGACACCGAGGATCTGATCAATCTGACGCTGGCCGTGAAGGGCACGCAGGTCGCGGCGATCCTCATCGAGCAGCCCGACGGCCGGATCAAGGTGAGCTTCCGCAGCCGCTCGAGCGTCGATTGCAGCGCCCTGGCCGGCCGCTTCGGCGGCGGCGGCCACAAGGCGGCGGCCGGCGCGATCCTGCCGGGCCCGTTCGAAGCGGCCTACGAGCGCGTCACGACGGCCGTGGACGAGGCCGTCGTCGCCGCGGACAAAGTGACCGCGTGACCGCGCAGGCGTGAACGTTTCGTTCATCAGGTTCATCAGGAGGCACACCATGTCACGACGCGACACGCCGGCCGCATCAGCAGCGGACCGGCGCGGTTTTTTGACGAAGCTCCTCGCCATCGTGTGCGGCGGCCTGGCGACGCTCCCGCCGCTGGCCGCCGGCGTCTGGATGTTTCTCGATCCGCTCCGCCGCCGTGGCGCGGCCGCCACGTTTCTGCCGGTGACGGATCTCGCCAGCGTTCCCGATGATGGCATCCCGCGGCAGTTTGCCGTGGTGGCCGACCGGGTCGATGCCTGGACCGGGTTCGCGGCGGAGCCGATCGGTGCGGTCTATCTCCGCCGCGAGAAAGGCTCCGACATGGTGCAGGCCCTCTCCGCGACCTGTCCGCATGCCGGCTGCTTCGTGGAGATCGAGTCGCAGGAACGCTGCTTCCGTTGCCCGTGCCACAACAGCAAGTTCATGCTCGATGGCGGCATCGTCGCCCCCAGTCCCAGTCCGCGGGCGATGGATGGCCTCGAGTGCCAGGTGGCGAAGAACGGTGAGATCGCCGTGAAGTGGCAGAACTTCTATACCGGCATCGCCGAGAAGGTGGCCCGTCCATGAATATGAAGCCTCGGCACGACCAGAAACAGACGCCCGAGCGGACCGTTGGCAGTCCGGGCCTGCTCGGCCAACTGGCCGACTTCCTCGACGACCGCACCGGCTACCGGGCGTTCATGCACGAGGCGCTCTACGAGCGGGTGCCAGGGGGCGCGCGGTGGCGGTATGTCTGGGGCAGCACGCTCGTCTTCGCGTTCATGACGCAGGTCATCACCGGCCTCGTGCTCTGGTCGAGCTATTCGGCCAGCGCCCAGACGGCGTGGGAGAGCGTCTACTACATCCAGCACGAGATGACTGGCGGCTGGCTGCTCCGCGGCATCCATCACGTGATGGCCCAGATGATGGTCGTGCTGCTCGCCCTGCACCTCATGCAGGTGGTGATCGACGGCGCCTACCGCGCGCCACGGGAGGTGAATTTCTGGCTGGGGCTCGTGCTGATGATGCTCGTGCTGGGCATGGCGCTCACCGGCTACCTGCTCCCTTGGGATCAGAAGGGCTACTGGGCCACCCGCGTGGCCACCAATCTGGCAGGTCTCGTGCCGCTCGTCGGGCCCTCGCTCCAGCAGGTGGTCGTGGGCGGCCCCGACTATGGGCATCACACGCTCACCCGGTTCTTCGCGATCCACGCCGGCTTTCTGCCGGCCACGCTCGTGCTCATGCTCGTGGTGCACCTCTCGCTCTTCCGCAAACACGGCCTCTGCGCGAAGCAGCCGATCACTCGCCCCGACGCGATGTTCTGGCCCGATCAGGTGCTCAAGGACGCCGTGGCGATGCTGGCGGTGATGGCCGTGGTGCTGGGCGTGATCCTGATGCCGGCGCTCCGCGCCATGCTCGAGGGCCGGCCGATCGTGCCGGGGGAACTTGGGGCGGAACTCGGGGCCCCCGCCGATCCCTCGCAGCCCTACGCGGCGGCGCGGCCGGAATGGTATTTCCTGTTTCTGTTCCAGTTTCTCAAAGTGTTCGAGGGCTGGGGCGCCAGCGGCGAATTCTTCGGCGCGATCGTGGTGCCGGGCCTGATCATGGGTGTCATGTTCATGATGCCGATCCTTGGCCGCTGGCAGCTCGGTCACCGTTTCAACGTCGCCTTCACGTTCGCGCTGCTGGCGGGCATCGGTCTGCTCACCGCCATGGCCACGAACGAAGACTACGCGGCCCTCTGGGCCGACCGCGGCTCCTTTGCCGATGTCGAGAAACTGCTGGGGGAGACCGAGAACGACAAGGCAAAGATCGCCGCGCATTTCGGCAATGACGCCGCGAAGATCGCCGCCTTCGAGGCCCGCGTGAAGAAGCTCGACAGGATCCGCCACTCGCAGTCGTTTCTCGACGCGGTCGCGCAGGCCAAGTCCGACGCCGCACGGTCGATCGAACTGGCCGGCCGGCCGGAGCGAATTCCGCCCGCCGGCATGCTCGAGCTGATCCGTAACGACGCGCTGAGCCAGGGCCCGAAGCTCTTCGCGCAGCACTGCGCGAGCTGTCACGCCCACGTCGATCCGGCGGCGTCGGAGGCGCAGGCGGTGCTGGCCAAGGCCTCGGCCGCCAACCTGCATGGCTTCGGCACCGCCGCCTGGATGCGGGGCCTGCTCGATCCCAAGCAGGTCGCTGGTCCGGCCTACTTCGGCAACACCGCGCACAAGGAAGGCGACATGGTGAACTTCGTGCAGAACGACCTCACCGATGCCGCCACTTGGAAGCCCGACGACGTCGAGGCCGTGATCGTAGCCATGGCAGCGGAGGCGGGGCTGGCAGCGGCCGGCACGGCGCCGGAGCTGATCGAGAAGGGCAGGGGGCTCGTCGCCGATGGGGAACGCTGCGGTTCGTGCCACCGCTTCGTCCCGAACGAGACGGCCCATGGCAGCGCTCCCGACCTGACCGGCTGGGGATCCCGCCAGTGGCTCGTCGGCATCATCACCGATCCGACGCACGCGCAATTCTACGGTGACTCCAACGACCGCATGCCGAGCTTCGGCAAGGCGGAAGAGGGTGCCGCACCGATGCTCACTCGGCGGCAGATCGAGCTGATCGCCGAATGGCTCCGCGGCGACTGGTATCGGCCCACGGCCCAAGCCCACTGACGGTGGTGCGGACGGAATCACGGTGCCGGGCGGGCTCCCCGAACACGCTTCGCTCGCTCGGCGGCTCGGCGACCGCGTCGGGGACCATGGTGCGCGATTGGCGCCGAGGCGCCTGATGCTCGCTTCGGTGTTCGGGGAGCCCGCCCTCCCGGATTGCATGGCAGGATGCCATGCGCAGCACCAGCCGGCGGAGGCCGGCCAAGAAAAAATCGCACGATGCGATGTTTTTCGTGAACACAGCTCG
>JBIIGJ010000044.1:0-25550 GCA_044236455.1 Pirellulales bacterium | reverse complement strand
GGGACGGCGCACTGATCGAGGAGTGGTACGGCGGGCAAGGCTTCTTCAGTTACGCGCTCGTGGATCCCGATGATCCGACATCCGTCTGGCTCGAATCGGCGTACGATATCATCCGCGCCCGGGTGGATTACGCCAAGCGCACCTGGCGGGTGGAAGCCAACTACCGCGTCACCGGTTTGGCGGGCGGTCTGATCCAAATCGAGAGTGGCGGCAGCGGGCAGTGGTTTATCCGGCGTCATGAGGGCCGCACTTATTTCGTGCGCGAGAATGTCCACGTTCAATCGGTGGTGCTGTTGCTGGACGAGAAGCAGGATTGCTTCCGGGCCGTCGCCGTCGCGGACCCGAAACTGCAGCACGGACAGGAACACAAGGTGAAGAACTCGCCGGTGCTGCGCGCCGCTATCGGCGGGGACGGCGCGCCGCAAGCCGACAAGCAATCCTTCACCTGGACCGACGCCAATGGGGACGGCGAACCATCGGTGGATGAAATTCAGTTCTCGAAATGGCGGCATTGGGGTTGGGGGGCCGGGTCGATCGACCGGAACTGTGACCAGCTCGGTATCGAGTTCCAGGGTGGCACCATCCGCCACCTGCCGGTGTCAGGCTGGAACGCGGTCGGGGCGCCGCTGTATGAATATCCGACCAATGCCGTCACGGATGTGGAACACGATGGTTCGGAAGCCATCGCCACGTTGCCGGCGGAGATGCGAGGCAAAGGGGCGACGGGCAAGCTCTTTCGCACAGCGGACGGCGGGCTGTACGGGATCTTGCGGTTCGGAAAACCGTTCGGCAAGGACTGGCCCGGCAGCGAAGCCGGCCAATGCCGGGTGGTAAAATGGGATCCCGCGGGCCGCTGCGTCTGGTCCGTCGGTAGCCACGCCATTGCCCAGGCGAATACCCGACCTGGCGAGATTCATTACCCGGCCCGAGTGTTGGGCGAAACGCACGGTTGCGTGGTCGTCGGCGACCGGGTGATTAACCCGGCCATGGCATGGACGGAAGACGGCTTGTACGTCGGCAGCTTTCTGGACCGCCGGGCCGACGATGGGTTGCCGGACGATATCTACCGGTGGAACAGCCGGGTGATCAATTACGACCATCTCAACGGCGGCGCGCTGGCCACGCTGCCCAACGGCGAGGTGCTCTGGTTTTGCAACGGCTGGAACAACAGCTCCGTGTACCGCATTACTGGGTGGGACCGTTTGGAACGGGCTGCCGGCACGGTGACGGTGAATTGAGTAGTCGTCTCACCCCGGCCGTCGCGGTCAGTCGCCAGCGGATTCCAGCGCTCGTAGCGTGGCAGTGACCTGAGATCTAACGATCCCCTGTCAAATCTCCAGACGATCTTCAACGGTTGACGCCGCCATGGCTTGCGAGACCGCTTTCGCCTGCCGAGGAAGACAGGCTGACGCTGCCCCCAAGTTGGTACCAGCCGGGTTGTTAGCCATGCAGGGCCGGTAGCTGGACATCACATAGTGCCCGGCCCGATGTCTTTTGGGTGCCCGCTTGAAACCCATCACGGAGTCTCCGACCCGCCTCCAAGCTTCCCAATGGCCCTCTCCAACTCCTCGTCCGTCATGGCCCCATAGTCGGGCCTGTTCTGTTCGCAATACTGGGTAAGCCTCAGGATCGCTTCCAGATGACGGAAGGCGGCATAGCCTCCTCTTCCTAGGTCTTGGTCAAGGGATCGGCCCCAAGCCTCCGCTATCCCCTTCAGGCCTCCGAACCGTATGGCTCGGCGGCCTCGTCCTTCAACGGGGCCGCCGCGACGAACCGACGACCTATGCCTATGCCATTGGCCTTGCTGGACTAGCCTGTGGCGGCCGACAAATGTGGCGGCATCGTCGGCTGCGGCAGGCCGCTCCTCTGGCTGCCTGAACGAGCAATGCCATCGTGCCGACTTTCCGAGCATTGGCCAACGGTCGACATGTAGGAACTCCCGCATGGTGGCAGTTGGATCTTATCCGTAGGGTCTGGCCGCAGGGGTGATGTATGCAATCCGCCCCGTTTCTCGCGTATAATCTCCGGTACTCTCGGAATAGCCACCCATGACCACCGTCCACATCACGATTTCCGACGCCCTCGCCAAGGAGGCTGCGGCCGAAGGCTTGCTTGAAACCGGCTCGATCGAGGCGATCCTGCGCGAACGTCTCGCGGCGGCCCGCATCGCGAAGATGCAAGCGACGCGGCAGAAGCTCTCTGCAGCCGGAACCCCTCCCATGACGATCGAAGAAATCGAAGCCGAGATCCAGGCGTATCGTGCGGAGCGGCGACGTGCGGCTGGTGCTTGACACGAACACCGTCGTATCCGGCCTTATCTGGGGCGGGGTGCCAGGGCGACTGATCGACGCGGCTGCGGCCGGCACGGTGCAGATCATTTCGAGCGTGCCGCTCTTGGACGAACTGCACGACGTTCTGTTTCGAAAGAAGTTCGCCGCCCAACTAGCAATGCAGGAGGTGGACGCGGCGGACCTGTTCGAGGGATATGCGGCACTCGTGCAGCTTGTCGTCCCCGCTGATATTGGCCCGGTAATCATCGCCGATCCCGATGATGACATCGTGCTTGCTACAGCCGCTCCCGGCGACGTAGACGCGATCGTCTCAGGCGATGCCCACCTTCTCGGGATCGGCGAGTTTCGCGGTATGCCCATCATCACACCTGCGGCGGCTGTGAATCGGCTGGTAGCGTGACCGGGAGGTCGCAGCTTGCCCGAAATGGGAATGGTGCCAGCCACCAGATCTGGGCAAGATGCCAGCTTCTCCCTTTTGGGTGGCTGGGACCTCCTCCCCTGAGCGACGTGCCTTACACGCGGGTGCTGATTCTGCGCCGCGACGAAAGCGGGAGAGAAGAAAGGGTGGCTAACGGGACTCGAACCCGCGACCCCTAGAATCACAATCTAGTGCTCTAACCAACTGAGCTATAGCCACCACCGTCGAAAACGACTCCAAGAGTTTAACACACTTTTTATTCCGTCCACGCCCCTCCCGTAGGCCCCGGCCTCACGGCCCTCACTTAAGGAGTTGCAGGCGGAATCACCGGCGGATGCGGCCCGGTCGCCGTGAGCAGAAACCCCGCCCCCTGCTCTATGGGATCCGTGCGGAGAAACTGCGCGAAAATCAGGCCGTCGCCCGGCCACTCCTTGGTGGCGGTCAGCCGCACCCGCACCCAAATCCGTGTGCCGCCGGACACGATCCGGCCGATATCGTGCGGAGCCGTGCTGAAGCCGCCAGCACCGGCCTTGAGTTCCACAACGGTGGTCCATGTCTCACCGTCGGGAGAAACGTCCAAGGCGGCACGGGCACCGGGGTCATACGGAAACGGATCACCGGTCGTCCAGACGGCCAGCGGCGCGGTGAGCATGGCATCCTGGATCGTGAAGGGCATGTCGAACCGGAGCGTGATCACGCCCTCGCGGCCCGCCACCGTGGGGCGGATGAACGTCGTCGCACCGGCATGCCGCTCGGTGTAGCGTTCCACGTCGGTGAGCGACACCACGTGCCGTTCCCAATCGTCGTCGATCGGGCTGAACCGGATCTCCCGATAGGGTGGGCTTCGCCACTGCGTCTGCCCCGACACGACAACGACGTTGCCGCTCGCATCGACGGGCGAGGCTCGCGTACCCACGGCCACCAGCGCATAGTCGCCGGCCTCGGCGGTGAGCGTCGACAGGCCGCCGATCCGCCAACTCTGGGGCCCGCCTGTGACCGTCAGGCCGGTGATGCCGACTGGTTCACCGTTCCGCGTCAGCCAAAAGTCTTCGGCTCCCAGTCCGAAGACATCCGCGTCGCACCTGAGATCCACCCACTCCAGCGGCGCCGTGCGGCCGCTCGAGACGTTGGCGAAACGGATGGTGACGGGCCGTGCTGCAAGGCCGGCTGCCACGGCGGATGCCGAACGAACAGTCGCCCCCGCTGGCGCCTGCGGTAGTCGGCGCCACCATGTCATCCCCACGATCGCAGCACACAGCCCCGCCGCTGCAAGCAGTGCAACAGAATGGCGTCGGGGCCACGAGTCGCCTCCCGGGAACACTCGCGGCAATCCGGCGTGGGCCGGCGCGGCGGCGAGCGGCTCGCCCGCCAGCAGATGACGCAGGTCAGCGGCCACGGCGGCGGCTGATCCATACCGGGCCGCAGGATCCTTGAGCAGGCACTTCGCTGCGATCGCATCGGCACCACGGGCGAGCCCACGGTCCGCCTGCGGCACTCCCGCGATCGCGAGACGGGCAGGCCGGGCCTCCTGAACGATTCGCGCGGTCTCCACGAGCGACTTTCCTGCCACGTCATACGGCAGACGACCGGCAAGCAGCTCGTGCATCACTACACCGATCGCATACACATCCGTGCGGGCATCGATGGATGCACGGTGTTCCATGAACTGTTCGGGGGCCATGTAAGGCCGGGTGCCGACGAACTGCCCCGTCTCGGTCCGCGGGCCGTCGCCATGAGCTTCGGCCCCATCCATCCTCGCGATCCCGAAGTCGATGATCTTCGGCTTTCCTGCGGCATCGACGAGGATGTTGCCCGGTTTGAGATCGCGATGCACGATCCCCTCCGCGTGGCCATGAGCCACCGCGTCGCATACCGCCAGCAGGAGCTCGAGCCGGCTGCGAAGCGGCAAGCCCCGCCGGTCGCAGGCCTGCACCAGCGATTCCGCGCCAGGAATGAACTCCATCACGTAGTAGGGCACGTCGACGATGCCGATGCGATGGCAGCCGGCCGTGAAGATCTGGGCGATACCCGGATGACGGAGTCTGGCCAGCGCGTCGGCCTCCCGTCGGAACCGCTGCTGCGCGGCGACTCCGTGCGAAGACGTTCGCATCACCTTCACCGCCACGGTACGGGCGGGATGCGTCTGCTGTGCCTCGTAGACGCGGCCCATCCCCCCTTCGCCGATGGGCCGCTCGATGCGGACGCCCCCGAGGTCGATCCCGATCAGCGGGTCGGGCCCAGCCTCGGCACGATCGAATACCAGGCCAAAATCGGCCGACCGCTGCGACAGCCGGTCGCCCGTGGCGTGGGTATCGGAGGCCGGGAGTGTCGATGGCGGCGCGGAGTCTCCGGCAATTCCTCGCTGACCGGCTTGGGCATCGTGCGGAAGAGAAGGCTCGTCACCGACCATAAGAAACACCCGCTCCGAAAACTCGCACTCCAGACGGCGGGGCTGGCAGCACGGCACGAAGCCCGGCCGTATCTATCCTACGGGCCGTTGCGCTCCCCGCCAGAGGGCCGCTCCCCCTGCGCGCACCAATCTTCCCGAATTGACATTCCACGGCCGCGGCCAATTCGATTCAATGCCGGCCGCTTCAATCGCCGGACGGGAGACCCCAGCCATGCCGAGCCATGCCCCGATCGTCACCAAGAGCCGGTTCACCGCGGCCCGGGCCTGCGTCAGCGACGTGGCCCGGCTCGCCCAGGAGATCCCGCTGTTTCCCGTCGAACGGACGATGCAGTTGGGGCAGCTCGCGGCAGCCCGCGCCGCCGTCGGAAACACGGCCGCCGCTGGAGTCGCACGGATCGGCTGGGCGGCAGTGTTCCTCAAGGCCTATGCACTGGTCGCACGCGAGATGCCCGTGCTCCGCACCTGGCTGGTCCGCGGGTTTTTCGCATCCCGCCTGGCAACTGCCTCGGAGAGCGTGGCGACGCTGGCCGTGAACCGGATCGAGGAGGGGGAGGACCGGCTGTTCTGGGCGCGGCTGGCACAGCCCGACGCCCGGACGCTTCCCGAGATCCAGCAGTTCATCATCGACTGCGCGACACAGCCTGTCGACGAGATATTTAAACGCCAGTTGGAACTGGAGATGGTGCCAGGCTTTCTGCGGCGGACGATCCTGCGGTGGAACATGAACTCATTCTCCCGGAAGCGGGCCGCTCGGATCGGCACCTTCAGCCTCTCCACGCTCGCCGGCATGGCCGCGACCAACCGCTTCCACCCCACGATCTGCACGACGAGTCTCTCCTACGCGCCGCTCGACGCCGACGGCAACTGCTTGGTGACGCTCATCGCCGACCATCGCGTGCTCGATGGCGCCGTGGTGGCCCGGGCGCTCGCCCGGCTGGAAGAGGTGCTTTGCAACGGGATGCTCGCCGAGCTCCGCGGGCTGGCTGCCGTCACTTCTGCGGCGGATCGCCCGCCAGCCGCCGCCTGATCTCGGCGAGCCGCTCGGCAAGATCGCGCTCGAACCCCCGATCGGTCGGCTCGTAATACCGCTTCTCCACGCCCAGGTAATCCTGCGCCGCGATTGCATCGGGCGCCTCGTGCGAATACTCGTAGCCCTGGCCGTGGCCCAACTGCTTGGCGCCTGCATAGTGCTTGTCTTGCAGATGGCGCGGCACCGGGATCACCGCCTGCTCGCGAACATCCCGGCGGGCGGCGCCGATGGCCGTCGTGCAGGCGTTGCTCTTGGGGGCGAGCGCCAGATAGGTCACAGCCTGCGAAAGCGACAACTGGCATTCAGGAAGGCCGACGAATTCCGTCGCCTGCATCGCCGCCACCGCGATCATGAGGGCCCGCGGATCGGCATTGCCAACGTCCTCGCTGGCCAGAATAACGAGCCGCCGCGCCAGGAAACGCACGTCCTCGCCCCCCTCGAGCATTCTCGCCAACCAGTAGAGGCCCGCATCGGCGTCGCTGCCCCGGATGCTCTTGATCAAGGCGCTCGCGCAGTCGTAGTGGGTGTCGCCGGAGTCATAGACGATCGCCTTCCGCTGCACACTCTCGCGGGCCAACTCCGCCGTGAAGGTGAGCGGCCGCTCCGAGCTCGAGAGCACGCCGATCTCGAGGGCCCCAAGCGCTCGCCGGGCGTCGCCGTCGGATGTCTCCACGAGCAGGGCGACCGCCTCCGGCGTGAGTTCGATCCGCTCATTGCCCAGGCCTTGCTCGCGGTCGGCGACCGCCCGCCTGAGGATCTCGGCGATGTCCTCTCGCGACAGGGCCTCGAGTTCGAAGATGCGGCTACGGCTGACCAGGGCGCTCGTCAGCGCGAAGAAGGGGTTTTGCGTCGTGGCGCCAATGAGCGCGATCACGCCGTTCTCGACGTCGGGCAGGAGCACATCCTGCTGGGCCTTGGAGTAGCGATGGATCTCGTCGACGAAGAGGCAGGTCTTCTGGCCATCGTCCTCGAGCCTACGGCGGGCAGCCTCGAGCACGTCACGGACGTCCTTCACGCCCGAGGCGGTGGCGGAGAGTTCCACGAACCGCCGCTTCGTCTCGCGGGCGATGATCTCGGCGAGCGTCGTCTTGCCGACGCCGGGTGGCCCGTAGAGTATCACCGAGCCGAGCCGATCGGCCTCGATGAGCCGCCGCAGGAGCGTGCCGGGGCCCACCGCCTTCGCCTGTCCGACATAGTCGGCCAGCCGCCGCGGCCGCATCCGAGCGGCGAGCGGCGCGGCCCGGGCGACATTCGCGGCACGCGAGGCGGAAAAGAGATCGGCCATGGAGTACCTCGGCCCACTGGCGACGGAGACGGTGAATCACAGCCTCCGATTGTCGCCGCAGCACGGTTTTCGGGAAACCCGCTCGAACCGTCGCACGGCTTTCCGCATCAGCGTCTGGCAGCAGCTACCACAAACCGAGCGGGTGGCACGGTCCTGGTCATCCGCCACGACACCACCGCCTGGGCGGCAAGGGCCTCGTTCGCGGCGTCGAAGATCCCCGTCCCCGCGGCCTTCAATCGCAGCGTGTAGCCACCCGCCAGATGCGTGCCGCGGATGGTCGTGATCGTATAGGTGATCTGGTCGGGGGTCGTGATCCTCGCACCGGCCAGTGACACGACCGCGCGGCCGCGGAAGAGCACGAAGTCGTCGAGCGCCACGCCCCGTACCGCACGGTTGAAGGTGACCGTGATCGACGTGACCGCGCGGGCCGTGGTCGCGGCAACCGCGCGGAACGTGGCCTTCAGGGGCGGCAGCAGCGCGGGTGGCGGCGGAAGCACCGGCGGCAAACCGGCAGACACCACCGGCGACACGACGCCCGGCGCCAACGAATAGTTGCCGTGCGCCGGATCGACGAGCACCGGCCGCACGGTGTTGATCGCATTGCCGGCCAGCACATCGGCGGCCAACGCCGCCTGTTCAATCCCCAACGGATGGTCGGCCGGACCGTTCCAGATCCAATTGCCGCGAATCTGGAGATTGGTGTCGGCCCGTGCAGGCGACGGGATGTTGGAGCCGACGGACGGTGTCCGCGGCATGGCCACTGCGAACTGCTGCCACTGGCTCACGTAGCCATCGGGGTTGTAGACCACGTTGTCGAAGATGAAGACGTTGCGGTTCGGGATCGGCTCGTCGCCTCCGACGACCGCGGTGCCCCAGCCACCCTGAGCGAGGTAGCTGCGGCAGGCCGCCTGATTCCCATCGCAGGACCGCGATCCGAATCCCACTTCGATCACATGGCTGCGGCTGCCCACGCGGTAGAGCGTGTTGCGGGCCATCAGGATGTTGAAGCCGCCGTTCACGCCAAATCCCGCGCCCTGAGTGTCGTGGACGACGTTGTCGGTGAATGTGATGTCATACGCCTCGTACTGCAGCCAGGGCGCGACCATGAACTCGAAGCCGGTCCCCTGCCCCGCCGTAAAGCCTCCCGTGCCGGCATCGTAGAACTCGTTGCCCGCCACGGTCAGCGACGCCGAGCCGCCCTTCGCATACATCGCCCAGTCGCCCGACCGATGGATCCGGCTGCCAACCACGTGGCCATACTGCACCGCCACGAAATCGACAGCGTTGTCCCAGGCGCCGGAGATGTCGCAGTGTTCCACGTAGATGTACTGGCTCTGGTTGACCTTCAGCGACTCCTGCGGCACGGCATAGGAGGGAATGTCGCCCACGCCCCGGATCGTCGTGTCGCGGAGGAGGACGTAGGAGCAGCTGTCGAGGTGCAGCACGTCGCCGCCGCCGGATGAGATGTCGAGGCCCAGGAGATAGAGGTGGCGGCAGTCGTAGACATTCATGTTCGGCAGCCGGGCCGTGCCATCGCCGTCGATGGCCTTGAGCACAATCGGGGCCGACTTCGTGCCGTGCCTGCTCTCCCAGTAGTTGGGCACCACGGACTCGGCGTAGGTGCCGGCCGTCAGATTGATCTGAAAGCCGGTCGAGAGGTTGACGTTGATGGGCACCCGGCCCCACGCCTCGGAGAGCGTGCGGACGGCCAACGCCCGCGATCCGCCGCCGTTGCCATCGTTGCCGGCGACTGGATCGACCCAGATCTGGTTGAAGGCGGGAGCACCGGCGGGCGGACTCGCGTCAAACGCCGGCAGAAGGTTCTGCGCCGCACACGCCAGCCTTGATTCCAGGGTTTCTGGCGCCGCCAGCTTCCGGGCAAGAAGGGTCCGTCTCATGGTAGGGGCTCCGTGGGCGGGCGATCCCAACCTTCGGGCTCATGCCCGCAGTTGTGAATCTTCCCGCGCCTTCCATCCGTGCCCCTGACGGCTCTATTTTACGCGTCAGCCACCTGTCCAGACAAACTCGATCGCTGCATCGATCTCGGGAGACAGGCTCTTGTGCACCGGACAGGTGTGGGCCGCCTGCTCGAGCAGTTGCCGCTGCGGGTGGTCGGCCGGCAGCGGGATCGTGAGCCGGGTCCGCAGGCCGGCGATCCGCCGCGGCATGTCCTTGCTCATCTCCTTGACGGTCTCGGCCTTCATGCCGACCAGATTGAGACCGTGCCGCTCCGCCACGATCCCCATGATCGTCATCATGCAGGCGCCGAGCGCCGTGGCGACCAGATCGGTCGGCGAAAAGCTCTCGCCTTTGCCGTGATTGTCGACGGGTGCGTCGGTAATGAGCGTTGTGCCGCTGGGGCCGTGCGTGGCGCGGCACCGCAGCCCGCCCTCGTAGGTGCTGGTGAGTGTGACCATGGGGTGTTTCTCCGGTTCATAACGGATTCCGAACGGGCCCATCCTACACCCCGGGTCCGTGGCTACCATATGACTGCATACCCATGGGATTCCGCTCACTCCAGGCCTGTGTCGACGCCCTCCGCCGCGAGCGGGAACTCGTCGAGATTGCGCATCCGGTCGATCCGCACCTCGAGATCGCCGAGATCCAGCGGCGGCTGTTCCGCGCCGGAGGCCCGGCCGTGTTGTTCACGAACCCGCGGGGTTCGGCGTTTCCGATCCTCGTGAATCTCTACGGCACGAAGCGGCGGATCGAGCGGATCTTCGCCGACTCGCTCGACCGCGTGAAGCGGCTGGTCGAACTCAAGATCGATCCCACCCAGGCGCTGGCCCGGCCGTGGCGGTACTGGCGGAGCCCGATCGATGCCCTCTCGATGCTGCCCCGTCGGGTGCGGTCGGGGCCGGTGCTCGCACATGAGATTCCGCTCTCGTGCCTCCCGCAGGTGACCAGCTGGCCCGGAGATGGCGGGCCGTTCATCACCCTGCCTGCCGTCTACACCGAAGATCCCCGCCACGCCGGCACAAGGCGGGCCCTCGTGAAGTCGAACCTCGGCATGTACCGCGTGCAGCTGGCGGGCAACGCCTACGAGCCGGACCGCGAGGTCGGGCTCCACTACCAGCTGCACCGCGGCATCGGTCTGCACCATGCCGCGGCGATCGAGCGGAACGAACCGCTCAAGGTGGCGATCTTCGTGGGCGGCTCGCCGGCGCTGGCGGTCTCGGCCGTGATGCCGCTGCCGGAGGGACTCTCCGAGCTGACGTTCGCCGGCGTGCTGGCGGGCCACCGCATTCCGATGATCACCCGCGGACCCAGGCCCGCGATCTACGCCGACGCCGATTTCGTGATCGAGGGCACGGTCTCGCCCGGCGCCACGAAGCCGGAAGGCCCGTTCGGCGACCATCTCGGCTACTACGCGCGGCAGCATGATTTCCCCGTGATGCGGGTCGAGCATGTCTGGCATCGCGAGGGGGCGATCTGGCCGATGACGGTGGTCGGCCGCCCCCCTCAGGAAGACACACTCTTCGGCTGGCTCGTGCACGAACTCACCGGCCCCGTGATCCCCACCGTCCTGCCTGGCGTGTCGAGCGTGCATGCGGTCGACGCCTCCGGGGTCCATCCCCTGCTCCTGGCCGTGGGCAGCGAGCGCTACCTGCCGTGGAAACAGTCCGGCCGGCCCGCCGAACTGCTCACCCAGGCCTCCGCGATCCTCGGTCAGGGGCAGTTGTCGCTGGCGAAGTATCTCTTCATCATCGCCGGCGGCGATGCACCGGGCCTCGACGCCCACGACGTGGCCCCCTTTCTGTCTCACCTGCTCGCGCGGGTCGACTGGCGCCGCGACTGCCACTTCCACACCGAAACCACGATCGACACACTCGACTACTCGGGGCACGGCTTCAACGCCGGTTCGAAGCTCGTGGTGGCGGCCCGCGGTCCGGCCATCCGCACACTGTCGCGCGAACTCACCGGCGCCATCTCGCTGCCCGACGGCTTCCGCAACCCGCGGGTCTGCCTGCCCGGCATCGTGGCGGTCGAGGGCCCGCGGATCGAGCCGCGGCCGAGGCTTGAATCACCAAACGATGAGAGCATCTGGGCGACTTCCACGGCCGCGCCGTGGTCGATCGACATCGAGCGGCTGACGGCGGCGATTTCTTCCGAGCATCCGCTCCGGGCCTGGCCGCTGGTCGTGGTCGTCGATGACAGCGACTTCGCTGCGGCGTCGCTCGAGAACTTTCTCTGGCTCTGCTTCACCCGGTCAAACCCGGCGGCCGACGTGCATGGCGTCGAGGCGTTGGTGCACCAGAAGCACTGGGGCTGTCGTGGGACGCTCGTGATCGACGCCCGGCTTAAGCCGCATCACGCGCCGCCGGTGGAGGAGGATCCAGCCGTGTCGGCCCGCGTCGACGAACTCTGTCGCCGCGGTGGGCCGCTGGCCGCCCTCTTCAGCCGATAGAGGCGATCCGAACCTTCGTCGAGATCGAGCGATGGCCGGTGCGGCGGCGGTAGTTCTTGCGGCGGGCGAACTTCTGCACGTAGATCTTCTCGCCCTGCACGACACCGAGCACTTCGGCCTTCACCTTCGCCCCCTTCACAACCGGGGCGCCGAGCGTCAGGTTGCCAGCCTTGCTCACCGCCAGCACCTCGTCGAAGACCACCTCGCTGCCGGCCGGCAGGTGGCGGAAATCGATGTCGAGCACCTCGCCCTCGCTGACGCGATACTGCCGACCGCCGTCGACGACGATGGCGTAGTGGTGGCCGGCGCCCGCCATGGTGGATGCGGACGTCGAGGATTCACTGGTCGATGCAGACTTGGCCATGGTGGTTACCGCTGTGAAAGGACGATGGGACAGACACGGATGGGGAACAAGATGCGACGGCCTGAAACAGGCTGTTTTTCGAGCCTCTCAGCGTAGCAATGGACCGGCCCCGGGTCGAGTGGGGCTCGAAAACAGGGGGTTTTACGGGAACCGGACGGTGCGACCGCTCGAATCCCAGGCCTCGATCACCAGGTGCTCGGGCGACGCGCTCTCCTTGCCCGTGACGTGGAGCTGGACGTGCGTGGCATCCTCGAACTGGGCGATCTCACGCCGTTTGCGGTTGTTGATCCAGGTCGCCACCTCGTCGTGCACCGTCACGTTGAGCCGGGCGATGTCGTCCCGGGTCGCGGAAAGCTGGAGCGTCCGCATCACCTCGATCGCCATGCTCTCGGCGGTTTTCACGATCCCCGTGCCGGAGCAGGTGGGGCAGTCGCGGAAGATGCTCTTCCGAAGCGACGGACGAATCCGCTGCCGCGTCATCTCGATCAGGCCGAAGGGACTCGTCCGCAGGATCTTCGTGCGGGCGCGGTCCCGCTTCATGGCGTCGTGCAGCGCCTTCTCGACACCGCGCCGGTATTTCTCCCGCCGCATGTCGATGAAGTCATTGACGATCACGCCACCCAGGTCGCGAAGCCGGAGCTGCCTGGCGATCTCCTTCGCAGCGATCAGGTTCATCTGGTAAGCGTTCTCCTCCGCCGATTTCTCGGTGCGGAAGCTGCCGGAGTTGACGTCGATCGCCACGAGCGCCTCGGTGGTGTCGATCACGATCGAACCGCCACCCTTCAGCGGCACCTTCCGCTGATGGATGCGACTGATCTCCTCCTCGAGGCCGTAGCGGTGGAAGAGCGGCTCCTTGCCTTCGTAGAGCTGCAGCCGTGACACATACTTCGGCATCACCAGTTCGAGAAACTCCCGGGCCCGCTCGTAGGCGGCAGGCTCGTCGATCAGGATCCGTCCCACGTCCTCCGTGAACATGTCACGGATCGTGCGGATGATCATGTCCGACTCCTGGTAGATGTCGATCGGCGCAGAATACTTTCGCATCCGCCGCACGATCGACTTCCAGAGCCGCAGCAGGTAGGCCATGTCACGGGCCATCTCCGACTTCGTGCGCTCCGTGCCGGCCGTGCGAACGACGAACCCAACCCCCTTCGGCGGCCGCAGTTCCAGCATGATGTCGCGAAGCACCCGCCTCTCGTGCTCATCGTCGATCTTTTTCGACACGCCCACGCGGCCCAGTGGCGGCATCAGCACGAGATAGCGGCCCGGGATCGAGATGTAGGTGGAGAGCGTGGGCCCCTTGGTGCCGAAACCCTCCTTGATCACCTGGACGAGCACCTCGTCGCCGCGCCTGAGGATGTCCTGGATGGGGGGCTTCACCCGCGGCCGGTCGCCCAGGCGGGGCTTCCGCCGCGTGGCCGTCTTCTGCCGCCCGTCCGCATCGCTCTCCTCGGCGTCGCCGCCGCGGCCACCGGCCTCGCCCGCCTCGAACGCCTTGTCGGGATCAAGGCCGCCCTGCCGGTAATACTGCGGCTCGACGTCGCTGATGTGGAGGAAGCCGTTGCGGCCCACGCCGAAGTCGACGAACGCCGCCTGGATACTCGGCTCGATATTGACGATGCGGCCCTTGTAGATGTTCCCGACGAGGTTGTCCTGGCTGGTCCGCTCCACGTAGAGCTCCTCCAGCACGCCATCCTCCATGATCGCGATCCGGCACTCTTCCGGCTGCGACACGTTGATGAGCATTTCTTGTTTCATTTTCGTTTTCCTTTCGATGACTTTGCCCGTCCCGAGGGACGGTGTCGCGCTGACAGCCTCGCTGCTAGGCGACCGTTTCTGTGAGCAGCCGACGGAGTTGGTCGCGCAGGTAGGCCTTCACCTCCCGCGCGGCGTCCATCGTCAGCGCTTTGTCCGCAATCGCGCGGCATTCGGCGGCCGAAACACTTCGGCACACCTGCTTCACTTCGGGGATGGCGCTTGCCGGCACGCTCAGCTGCCGCAAGCCCAATCCCAGAAGCAGCTGCGTGTACATCACGCTGCCGCTCATCTGCCCACACACCGTGGCCGGCACGCCGGCCTCGGCCGCCACATCCAGCGAGCGGCGCAACAGCCGCAGCACCGCCGGATCACAGGCGTTGTAGAGGTCGGCGACCTCCTTGTTGCCCCGATCGACCGCCAGCGTGTACTGGATCAGGTCGTTGGTGCCGATCGAGACGAAATCGACCTCTTTGATGAATGCGTCGAGCATCATCACGGCGGCCGGCGTCTCCACCATCATGCCGACCGGCATCTTCGCGTTGAACGCGATGCCGTGTTCGGCCAGATCTTCCATCACATCCGCCAGGACCATGCGGGCTTGGCGCAATTCGACGATCGTGGAGATGAGCGGAAAGAGCACCCGCACGTCACCCAGGGCGCTGGCCCTGAGGATCGCCCGCAGCTGCGTGCGAAACATCGGGAGCTGCCGCAAGGAGAGCCGGATGCTGCGCAGGCCGAGGCAGGGATTGCGCTCCTCCTCCGACTTCGTCTCCGTGAGCATCTTGTCGGACCCCAGATCGATCGTGCGGATCACGACCGGCATCCCCTGCATCGCCTGCACCACGTCGCGGTAGGCGGCAAAATGGTCCTCTTCGGTCGGCTCATGCCGGCTCGTCAGGTAGAGAAACTCCGTGCGATAGAGGCCGATGCCGTCGCAGCCGCGGCTCAGACACTGTTCGGCCTCGCTGGGAAACTCGATGTTGCCGGTGATCTGGATCCGCACGCCGTCGACGGTCACCGCCGGCAGATCCCGCAGCCGGTCGAGCTTCTTCGCGACGGTGCGGGCCGCCTCGACCTCCAACTGATAGCGGGCGATCGTTTCCTCGTCGGGCTGGAGGATCACGATCCCCTGGTTGCCGTCGAGGATCACCGGCTCGCCACCCGACACGTCGGCGAGAAACGGCCCGATACCCACCACGGCCGGAATCTCGAGCCCCTCCGCCACGATTGCGGTGTGGCTGCCGGGGCCGCCCAATTCGGTGGCGAACCCCTGCACGAACCGCCGGTCGAGATTGGCCGTCTCACTGGGCGTGAGGTTGTGGGCCAGCACGATCACCGGCTGCGAGATCGCGGCGAGCGTCTCGCGCCGCTGCCCCAGCAGATTGCGGAGCAGGCTCTTCTCGATGTCATAGATGTCGTGCGCCCGCTGCGAGATGTGGTTGTCGAGGTTCTGAAACACCTTCGCATAGCGGCGGAGCGTGCGGCTCACGGCATATTCCGGCCACCAGTTGCGGTCGCGGACGGCCGAGGCCAGCTCCTCCTGGAGCTTGGCATCGTGCAGCATCGCCAGATGGGCATCAAAAATGGCGGCATACTGCTCGCCGAGCTGGGCCCGGATCGCATCCCGGTTGCGCTCGATCTCGCGGGCAGTGTCGGCAACGGCATGGTTGAGCCGGGCCAACTCCGTATCGACCGCGCTCCGTTCGACAAAGCGGCGCGGAATCCTGAAGCCCTCGCTGTCGAGGACGAGCGCTTCGCCGATCGTGACGCCGGGCGAAACGGCGATTCCCTGAAGTTTGAGCATGGGGGGCGCATTTCGCCCGCGGGCTGCGGCGTGTCGGCCAGGGAGATCGCGCTCATGCCATGATGTTCATGGCGGCGGCGATCAAAATCCCTGCGGCACTCGCGCCTCGCGGCTCGTTGCGGCTCCTTGGTTTTATGGACTGCGTGTGGACTGGGGTACGAAAACGATGATCCTGGCCGTAGCTACCGGCCTGCGCTGTTTTCCTGTTCGCTGAAATTCCGGTCGAAGAGGCTGCCAATGGCTTCGAGCGCCTCGCGGGCGTCGGGCCCTGTCGCCTCCACGACCAGTCGCGTGCCCGCCTCAGCGGCGAGCGTCAACACCTCGAGGATGCTCTTTCCATCGACCCGCTGCGAATCGTTCAGCAACTCGATCCGCGACTGCCATTTGCGGGCCTCGCGCGCGAGCTGATCGGCCGGCCGGGCATGCAAGCCCTGCGGCATCCCGACCACCACCTCACGCGAGACAATCTGCTCACTCATACTGTTCCGGGTTCTGCTCTGCTGATTTCGGCCAAACGTTTCCTGCCGTGCGCGGCAGCGTTTACGACGCCACGCCGTGGCTGTCCGCCTCCTCCAACAGGTGCTGGATATCGATCGGCCCCTTGGCCGACTTGAGTTGCCGACAAAACGTCTCATCACGGAGCTGGCGGGAGATGTTTTCTAGCGCCCGCAGGTGATCGCCCGGCCTGTCCGGCGGCGACACGAGCAGGAAAAAAAGCTGTACAGGCTCGCCGTCGAGGCTCTCGAAATCGACGCCGGAGTGGCTCACCGCCACCGTGCCCACCAGCCGGCTCACACTCGGGTGCTTGGTATGGGGAACGGCCACGCCCCGGCCAATGCCGGTGCTGCCAAGATCCTCACGCTTCATGATGGCCTTGATGATGCTCTCGAGATCGCCCGGCGCAATGCTGCCGGCCTCGACGAGCGACTGGGCCATCTCCCGGATGACGCCTTCCTTGGTGTCGGCATCAACGTGCGACCGGATCGCATCCGCGGCCACGAAATCGGAAAACTTCATGCGTCTTCGCGTTCAGGATTGGCGCGTGCTGTGCACGTGCTTGTTATCCAGAACCTTCTCCTTGTGTTTTCTGAGCTGCTGCTCGAGTTTTTGGACGGCCCCGTCGACACTCCGCCACAATTGGCTGGAGTGCTCATGGCTGACCATGTCGTGGAAATGCTCCGCCGAGGCAATGATTTCCACCGCCGGCAGGGAATCGTTTTCCAGGTCCACGGTTACGTTCAGGGCCGTAAGGCGGCTGAAATACCGCTTCAGTCGGGTGACTTTCGCCACAATTTTCGACTGCGTGGCGCCGCTGAGCTGACCGTGTCTGGCTGAAACGTTGATCTGCACTCGGGACTTCCCTTCTCTCTCGCGAAACCCGCAAAACAGCGGCCGATACCGGCTCGACCGGACCACCCGGGCCGAAAAACCTTGGTTACGCCGCCTGTCCGGGGGAACAAGCTCTCGATTTTCCGATCATAGCACCCCTCGCGCCGCCGACACAAACCATCTGCGCGCCGCGGCCTCAGGCCGCAAAAACGACACTCGTTCATTCCTCAGCGGGCACGGCGGCGGCGTTGCTGCCGGGCCGGTCCGCATCTCCGGCGGCAGTCGCTGACCGCCGAATGAGCCCCTTCTCCAACTGGCCACGCCACCAGAGCACACCCTCCCGCCGCATGTCGGGCAGACCGTCCGGCCGATACCGCGCCCGGTCCACCGCAGATGGCTGCGTAATGTCGGCGAGCGACTTGATCGCATACCGCCTGACCATCAGGCTGGGGTCGTCGAGCGCCTCCACGATGGCACGATCGGCCCCCGCGGCCAGGTCCTCGTCGGTAAACCCGCGGGCCATCGCCCAGAGCGCGTCGGCCTTGCCGTGAGGCCCCCGGCTGACGAACGACGCATAGAGCCGGGAGGCCGCATTCCCGCCCCGGGCCAGTGCCAGCGGCACGGTTGCGTCCTGAAGATACGACCACTGCCGCGGCTCGAGTTTCCTTCCGGGCGACTCGGCCGCAAGCTGCTCCACGACGTCGTCGAATTCGCCGATCAGCGTCAGCGTGGCAGCGGCGAGCATCCTGTTTTCGACCCGCTTGTCGGCGGCCAACTCCCGCAAGGCCCGCGCGAGCGGGGTCGTCGACGCCACCTTCGCAGCCAAGGTTTCACCAGCCGCCTTCTCGAGTCTGTCGGGCCTCACGCCCGATTCGATCCAGGCGGGCAGCCCGCGGTTGCGAGCCACCGTGACACGGTCGGCAGCATTGTTGGCCCATTCGAGCGACATGCCGGCGTCGAGCATGCCCTGTGCATCGATGCCCTCGAGCAGCCTCTCTGCAGGTTGCCCCTCGGCTGTCGTCTGCCGCCATGAGAGACCACGCGATGCGGCGATGATTCGCGACCGCACCTGCGGCGGAGTGCTGGCGGGATCTGCGCCGGTGAAGCGGTCGAGTTCGACCTGGATGGCAACCGGGTTCAGCAGTCCGGCATCGACGGTGCCGACCAGCCCGGCCGCGGTGATGCCCAGCCGTGCATCGGCACGGCTCGCCCGAGCCACGGCGCGGCCAAACACCACCTCGATCCGTGGCGTGCCGTCGGCATCGAGCGAGAGCACCGCGCGGGTTTCGGGGAGCAGGCGGATCGTGACGCCCCGCACGTGGAGTTCGGGCTGAAAGACAGGCGGCACGAGCAGGTCTTCGCGACGCTGGAGCGGCGAGCCCACGGGATAGAAGGTCCACTCCGTCGTTCCTTCTGCCTCAGCGAGCCTCAGGAGCACGCCATCGCCACCAACGAATCCCACGTCATTCTGGGCCTCGTCGGCGTCGGCGGGGGCTGGCGTACCTGCTGGCGTGCCTGCTGGCGTGCCTGCTGGCGGGACGGCCGGCGCGGGGGCTGGCGCCCCGGCCATCGCGGCCGCGGGCGGTGCTGCTGGTGACTCCGGCTCCGCTGGCTTGAGTGGCTCCGCTTCCGGTTCCGGCTCCCCTGATTTGAGCGGCTCCGCTTCCTGCTCCGACTCCATGCGCGGCTCGGCTGTGTTGGGCGACTCACCTTCTGCCACCGGCGCGACAGCTGCGGCCATGGGGGCGGGGCCCGCCTCTGCAGCCGCTGGGGCAGGAGGTGCCGGCTCACTCGCCGCCGGCTGCACCTGCGCCACCTCCGGCGGCCGTCCGCTGCCGCGACCAGTGCGTGTTCCACCGAACAACGACCAAGCGAGCACGCCGGCCAATGTCAGCAACAGGGCCACCGCGAACGCCGCGGCCGCCCAGGCGGCAGTCGATGAACGTCCAGCCGCCGGCTGGGACGGCCCCCGGCCGGGAGTGACGTCGCCATTCCTGCTGGGCGTGATCGCGGCGGCCGCGGACGTCGCCGAGGTCATGGCATCCATGATGGCACGCGCCGTCTCCCTCGATTCGTGATGGCCGTCTCCGTCACCTGCCGCCGTAATCTTTTCCGTGGCGGCCCGATCCTGCAGGCCCGACAGCAGACCCAGGAGCCGCTGATGGATCCGCTCCCGTTCCTCCTCGTAGAGCCGCTGCGCCACGGTGGGATCGCGGGACACCTCGGCCAGCAGGCCGTGGCAGGCGGCCACCTCCGCCAGATGCACCTCTGATTCGATGCAGATCCGTTCGAAGGCCTCCAACTGTTCCGACGAGAGCGTATTGTCGAGATACTCGGCGACGGAGTTGATGTCTTCGGTGAGGCCCCGCCCCTCCAGCTTGGGAGCTCCGATCGCGGCCCGGCCGACAGCCCCGCGAATGCGTTCCACGAGGTGCGTGGCCATCGCGCTGGAAGAAACCTTCGCACCGAGCTGCTGCTGCTCGTCGTCGGGAAGCACCCCGTCGAGCCAGGCCAACAGTGTTCTAAGAGTGAGCCGCATGAATGGTGCTCCGGGTCGTCAGGGCGGGTTCGGGGAAGGAGTCTCTGCCGCGGAATCGCTCGGTCGAGCAGGCGATCCTCACTCTTAAGAGTGGCGCCCTGCCGGAATTTTCGTGCCATTTCCTGAAAAAACCGTGAAAAACCACCGATCGGGCCGCTGCCGACCCGTTCGGATGGTGCCTGCGTAGAAAGGTATGCGCTGACGAGCCGTTCCCGCGGACTACACTTCCAGTATCCGCGGAAGGCACCTGGAGAAACCACCATCCATGACCGCCATGCCCCGACACCGTCGCCAGGCCATCCTGAGGGAGGCCTCCGGCTATATCGAGCTGGGTGAACTGCTGGTGCAACAGGACACACCTGTCCCGCCCAGCGGCCAAAAACTCCTCCATCGCGCGCTCGATCTGCTCGCACTCCTGCCGGAGCCGTCACGGTCCACCGCTGTCGCAAAACTGTTCGAGGGGGAGGCCTTGCGGGCACTGGGCCGCTGGGAAGAATCACTCGTGGCGCTGCGGCTGGTGACCGACCAGGAGCCGAAGCGGCTGGAAGGCTGGCTGGGAATGGGCTGGTGCCTCAAGCGGCTAGGGCGGCTCGATGAGGCAATCCTTGCGTTGGAACAGGGCCTGACAGCCTCTCCCCGCGAACCGATCCTGCTCTACAATCTCGCGTGCTATCATTCGCTGGCGGGTCGGGTACCAGCGGCCATCGAGCACCTGACCAAGGCCATCTCGCTGGACGATCGGTTCCGTGATCTCAGCGATGCCGAGCCCGACTTCGATCCGATCCGCCAGGACCCGCGGTTTGTTGCAGTCACGCACGTCACGGTATGAACGCGACGATCCCTCATGACGAGTTCAGCCCTTCAGGAAGTCGTCGCCCTGTTGGGCTCCCCGGCGGCGGGAAACCCCGCCCAGTATCTGTTTGAGCGGATGATTGCCGCGGCGGGCCTCGACTGGCATTTCGTCACGCTCGACGTGCCTCCCGACCGGATCGCCGAAGCGATCAATGGTGTCGCAGCCATGGGATTTCGTGGCTGCCTGCTCTCCGGTGCGCTGCGGGCCGCGGCGCTTCCGACCGTTGCCTCGGCCAGCCCGGCGGCCACGTTCGCCGGTGCGGTCGGCCTGGTCGAGCGACAGCCCGCCGGCCCCGCGGGCCACATGACCGACGGCCGCGGGGTGCTCGAGGCGCTGCGTTCCCACATCGACCCGGCCGGAGTCAACGTGCTCATCGTCGGAGCGGGAGCGGCCGCCCGGGCCACCGCGCTCGAACTCTCACTGGCCCGCGCCGGCGAGATCCTCGTCTGTGACCGCACGCCGGAGCGGGCGACAGCCCTCGTCGAGGCGCTCGCCGGCATGGCCGCTGCGCCGGCCTCGGCCGTCCCGTGGGAGGGAGCGATCACGATTCCCGACCGCGTCGGCATCGTCGTGATGGCGGTACCGTCCGAAGGCCCGAAGCCGGTCGTGCCGCTCT
The DNA here is from genome assembly GCA_044236455.1 of Pirellulales bacterium. GTDB lineage: Bacteria > Planctomycetota > Planctomycetia > Pirellulales > UBA1268 > CAMCQY01. Next base: position 4,445 of record JBIIGJ010000044.1, on the reverse strand, counting down.
CCGGCCTGCGTGCGGATCTGGTGGTGGCCGATCTGACGCTCATGAGTCAGCCGGCGCCCGTGGTGGCCGCAGCCAGAGCCGCCGGCGCCTGCGTGATCGATGGGCTCGAGATCCACGCCGCACGAACGGCGATCGACTTCCATACGCTGACGGGCGTCGAGACAGACACGGATATGCTCCGCGATGCGCTCGACGAATTCTTCAGCGCGTGATGGCTCAGGCAGCCGGCTGTGAAAGCCGCTCGATCTTCTTGAGCAGCGCCGCGGCGCTTGTCCGCACGTCACCAACGGGATCCTGGGTGAGTTGCTCCACGCGGTCGAGCAGCTGCCGGGGTGGTGGCTCGTGGGTCGCATCGACCAGCATGGCCAGCCCCCGCAAGGCGTTGACGACCACGAGCGCCCGCTTGTATCGCCGCGACTGTGCGGCCGGATCGGCGGCGGCTTCGGGGCCCGGGGCCACATCGGGCAGGGCGAGCATTTCGGAGAGCGTATCGAAGGCTTCCGCGCGGCCCTGTCGGGCCAACGCGAGCGCCGCGTTGAACCGCACGTCGTCGGCGGTGTCGCCGGCGAGCTGCCCAAGCCGTTCGATGGCCGCGGGCCCGCCTAGCACGCCGAGCGTGAAGGCGGCGGCCGACCGCAGTGGCGCATCGTCGCTCTGCGAGGCGGCGACCACGGCCGCGGTGACGGTGGCGGCATCATCGAACGATCGGCCTGCCGCCACGAGGTTTGTCGCCAGCACCGCCAGCGCCTCGACGGCCGCGCGGGCCGTCTGCGGATCGGAAAGGTTTTTGGCCCGTTCCACGAGCTGTCCGGCCGCGGCCGGGATCGCAAACTCGCCGAGAGCCCGACAGAGATAGAGTCGCAGGGTCTGCGACTGTTCGCCGCTGCGGCCGCTGGCCACCTCGTCGCCGAGGATGCGGCCGAGTTCCGTGGCGAGCGACTCGTCTGACTTCAACGCACCACCGCCGGGACCGCGCAGGTCGTTGGCAAGGTTGAGCGCCGCCTGCCAGCGGCCCTCGTTGTCGCGACGGAGCGTCTTCACGTAGGCCTGCGGATCGCTGCCCAGATGAGCGAGCCAGTGGAACGCCAACCACACGCAGACGATGATGGCAACGATGATGCCGGGCACGAGAAACAGCTGCACGAGGAACGCGGCATTGGGCGGTTCGACGGGCGGCAGCGAGTCGTCTTGGGTGACGGTCCGGCGGGTGGAGTCGGCCATGGAGTGTGGATGAGCCGGATGACGGGCCGCGGGCGGTTTGCGGCGCGAGGGTGGTGGAACCGGAAAGATACGTGACAATCAGGGGGCAGGCATTCGCTGCCGCACCTCACAGCAGTCTAGGTGGTCACCCCAGTGCGTCAACGTCCCGATCTTTCCGCAGTTCCCCCCCCGGCCCTGCCCGCGGCCTGGCTCACTGCGGTATTACCATCGGTAGAGGAGAATCTCGCGCTCGACGAGGCCCTGCTGGAGTTGGCCCACGAGGGCCTGGCGACCACGACCTGCGTCCGCACATGGATGGCGGCAGAGCCGGCGATCGTGCTTGGTTCGTCGAGCCGCGTTGAAGAGGAGATCGATCCCGCCTTCTGTGAGGCGGCAGGGGTGCGGGTGGTGCGGCGGCCCAGCGGCGGGGCAACGGTGGTACTCGGGCCGGGCTGCCTGATGTGGTCGGTGATCACGCCCCACCCCGAGAACGTGCCGCCGGTCGAGGCGATCCACGCCGCGATGCTTGAACCATTGGCGGCGGCGCTCAGTGCTGCCCTGCCTGCGGCTGGCTGTCATGCCGGCCGGCGGGTGGCCCGCCGCGGCACGAGCGACCTGGCGGTGATCGAGGCAGGGGACGATGGGCACGAACGAAAGGTATCGGGGAACGCGCTCCGGGTACGACGGCATGGCGTGCTCTACCACGGCACGCTGCTCGACAGCTTCGATCTGGGCATCGTGGCGAGGGTGCTCAGACATCCGCCCCGCGAGCCCGACTACCGCTCGCACCGCTCGCACGGCGATTTTCTCGCCAATCTGGAGCTTGGCAGGGAGACGCTCGAGCAGATCGTCCGCACGGCGTTCAACGCCACGATCAGCCACGGGGACTGGCCGCGTGACCGGGTCGCCAGGCTTGTCGCGGATCGCTACGCCGCGAGCGACTGGACGAGCCGGCTGTGAGGCAGAATCCCATCGCTTACGCTCCGGGCTTGTATGAATCTCCCCGGAATCCCATCGCTCACGCTCCGGGCTTGCATGGACGCTCCCATACAAGCCCCCGGCGTAAGCCGGGGGGCCCGTCCTGGCATTCTGGGCAAGATCGCCTGGAAATGGGGGATGGGGGGTCTGCCAATCAAACGGTAATCGCGGCGGCCGTGATCGGCCGATCCTCCCTAAGGCGGATGGGATTCGGTGTCGGGATGGTGGCTGGTGGCTGAAAGAAAACAGTCTTTCGGCAACGGCTGCTCCTGAGTAGGTTTCCCGACCCGATCGACAGGAAGTCGTTCGACAGTTCGCAACAGCGACAGCCAGCAACAGGAGGTTGCCTACCATGCGTTTGCACATGAATGCCGCGGACGTGCGGCGATTGGTCACGCATTACTTCCTCGATTTCGGCGCTGACAGCGTCGACGTCGATGATGTCCAGGAAAACATCCGGATCGATCGGGGCCGCTGCGTGGCGCGGTGCTACCGAGTCGCGGAAATGTTCGCGATGTGGATGATCGATGTCGGCGTGCTGCAGTTCTACGATGCGGACGGCGAGATGCTGCACACCGTGAACCTGTTCACGGAACTGCAGCCGCAGCGGGCCGCCGCCTGATCGCGGACGACTTTTCGATCACCTCGGACGAGGACCTGTGCGTTTGCAGCGCAGGAGTGTCCGAGCCTTGTCTGAGCACTCTCTGACTGGATCTGGATACGGTGCGGCGTTTGGGGGAATCGTGCGCGCGGAAGTCGTGTTGCCGCTGCGCGGATGGAATGGCAGGAAGCCCGGGGGGGACTGGCGATGACTGACACGTTTGATCTGGTGCGATCGCCGAGGCTGTCGATCGTCATTCCCACTCCGGCCGATACCGCGGCCATGGAAGACACACTCGTCAGCGTGCTGGAACACCGGCCTGACGACTGCGAGATCGTGGTGGCACTCGGCTGCGAATACGCCGACCCGTGGAACATCCGGGAAGAGGTGCGGTTCGTGCAGGCGCCCGCCGGATCAAGCATGGTGGGCTGCGTCAATCTCGGCGTGGCGGCCAGTGCGGGGGAGGTGGTGCACATCCTCGCCGCGGGCTGGCGGGCGACGGAGGGCTGGACCGACCTGCCGATGGAGCGGTTCGAGGATGACGACGTGGGGGCTGTCGTGCCGCTGGGTGTCGCGGCCGACGACCGTGAACGCGTGGTGTCGGCGGGCGTGCGATGCGCCGTCGGGGGGCGGCGGATCGACGTGGCCGCCGACACCAGGTGGCGGCACGCGAAGGCGACGGCGTGCCCGCCGGCCGGCGCGACAGAGCCGCAGGGACCGGTGCTGGAGACGGGTTTCTGGCGTTTAGAGGTGCTCACGATGGCAGGCCGCGGGTTCACGACCGCCTGTGGTGACGCGACCGCAGACGCCGATATGGCGATCACGCTGGCGCGGAGTGGCCGTCGCGTGGTGGTGGAGCCGCACTCGCTGGTGGTGGCCGCTTCGGCGACGACGGGCCATGTGCGTGCGCCCGCGTTCGCGGCGGGGCTGCATGCCGAGCGTCTTTTCTGGCGAAGCCTGGCTGGGTCGTCGATCCTGCCCGCATTGGTGATGCATGTGGTGGAGGTCGTGCGGCATGCGATCGCAAGGGCGCCACTGGGCACGGTCCCGATGCTGATGGGCCGGTTGGCGGCGGTGCTGCAGTTCGGCTCGTATCTACCGCGTTATCTGCAGTTGCGCAACGTCATCAAGCAGGCGACGGCTGGACAACCGCGTGGGCGGGCCGAGGCTGCCGAGCAGCAGACGATCCGCATCGACGGGCCGCACGCCGGGTTTGGGCGGTCGCGGCAGCGAGGGGACCGGGAGTCGGCGCCGCTACGAAAGTCGGCCTAAGCCGGCGCCCGGGCAGGGCCTGAGTTCTGCGCCAGATCACGGGCTGGGGCACGGCCGGGCAGTGACGGCTGGCGTTTTCACCGGCTACCATTGCGATCCTGTTGTCGCGGGGCTGGGGCTGGTAGAATCTTGGGGTTGATTCGCGCCCTCGTAGCTCAATTGGATAGAGCGTCAGCCTCCGAAGTTGAAGGTTACAGGTTCGATCCCTGTCGAGGGTACTGGTTTTCAGCGTCTTGCTGGTTTTTAGCATCTTCAAGGGACTGAAGGCGTTTTTCGCGGGAGTCATACAGGGTTGATGACTCCTGATGACTGCTGATGAGCGGTGAGTGTGCCGGAATCTGTGCCGGAATTTCTCCCGCTCCCGAGACTGCCGCCTGGTAGTCGGCGTCAGTCA